>JANNDF010000963.1:0-10722 GCA_031387445.1 Planctomycetia bacterium | reverse complement strand
CGAGACGGTGGTCGCGGTGTAAATTGGTGGAGTGGTGTACTCGCCGGCACGGAGGACGGCGACAGTTTTTCGGGTCCCGCCGCGTCCGATTCCGGAGCCGACATGCCTGCCGATTCTCCCGCCCCACCGTCCGGCCCGGCGTCGGTCCTGATCGCCATCCGCCGGCGGTGGTGGCTGGTGCTGCTGTTCGCCGCCGCGGGGGCGGCGGTCGGCTTCCTGCTGTACGCCACCCGCACGCCCAGCTACCGCTCGGATGCCAAATTGCGGGTGCTCAAGCGGGACGCCGCCCGCGACGCCACCGCCGGCCGGGCCGGGTATGTGGACGACTACGTGAACAGCCAGCAGGAGACGATCCTGTCCGAGTACATCCTCGGACCCGCCGGCACGTCGGCGAAGATGAAGCAGACGTCGCCCGCCTTCCAGGCGAAGTTGACCACCGACCCGACCGCCGCGGCCGACGCCATCCGCCCGGCCCTCGTCGTCACCCGCGGGAAGGACGCCACCCTGGGGGTGGGCAACTCGGTGCTGTCGCTCTCGTTCACCGCCGACGACCCTCGGGACGCCCGCCTGGCGCTGGAAGCGGTCATCGACACGTTCACCCGCGACCTGAAGGCCAAGTCGGACGACTCCGTCAAGGACGCCATCAGGAAGGTGCAGACGGAACTGGACGCGCTCGACACGTCGCTGACCGCCGAGATGAAGCGGAAGGCCGACTACACCCGCCAGCGGTTCAACATCACCACCGAGGAGCCGCAGTCGCTGGCCGTGCGGTGGGCGAGCGGGCGGGAGGAGTTGGCCGCCATCAGCCGACAGTTGGCCGACACGAACGGCACGCTCGACCTGCTCAAGGCGGCGAAGACCGACCGCCGCGACCGGGTGCGGCTGGTGGAACTCGTGACGGGCAGCCGTGGGGCGACCGACGCCGCGTCGCTCGAAGGGCAGAAGCGGTTGCTCGACCTGAACGTGCAGCGGCTGGCCGAAACGCTGGGCAAAGACCACCCGACGATGAAAGAGGAAATGGCCAAGCGGGACTTCGTGGCGGCGGAACTGGCCCGCCTGAACCCCGAGAACCCGACCGGCGAGACGGACGATCTGGCCCTGTTGCGGGCGCAGTTGGAGCGGAAGAAGGTGGCGCTGGACGGCCAGCGGAAGGAGGTGGACGACCGCGTGGCCGAGTGCCGCAACTCGCTCGAGAAGATCCGCCCGCTCCAGGTGGACATCGACGAGGCCGACTTCGCCATTTCCAAACTCCGGGAGCAGAAGGCCATCAAGTCGGCCGAACTGTCCCGCCTGCTGGCCAGCCAGAAGTCCACGGACGAGGTGGGCGGCATCGAGGCGACGGAACTGAACAAGCCCCGCGACGGCGGCCGCGTCGGCCCGGTGCTGATCACCTGGCTGATGCCGGGTGTCGCGCTCGGTGCGCTGCTGGCGTGCGGGCTGGCCGCCCTGCTGGAACTCCGCGACCAGCGGTTCCGTTCGCCCGCCGAGGTGCGCACCCGGCTCGGCCTGCCGGTCATCGGCCACCTGCCCGAACTGCGGCGGAACAAGCCCGCCGAGGCCGACGCGCCGGCCGGGTTCGACCCGTCGCTGGTGGCCGCCGTGCGGCCGAAGTCGGCCGAGGCCGAGGCGTATCGCGGCCTCCGCACGCAAGTGTTCAAGTCGGCCGAGGCGAACGGCACCAAGGTGCTGCAATTGACCAGCCCGTGCCCGGCGGACGGCAAATCCACCCTCGCCGCCAACCTGGCCATCTCCATCGCCCAGGCGGGCAAGGCGGTGGTGCTGCTCGACGCCGACTTCCGCAAGCCGAAGGTTCACGCCCTGTTCGGCCTTTCCGCAACCGAGCCGGGGCTGGCGGCGGCGGTGGAGGGCGACGCGGACGTGTTCGCGGTGGTGCGGCCGACCGCCGTCGAGCAACTGAGCGTCATCCCTTGCGGCCCGTTGCCCGACTCCCCGGCCGAACTGCTCTCCTCCCCGCGGTTCCGCGACGTGATCGCCGCCCTCCGCGGGCGGTTCGACTTCGTCATCGTGGACAGCCCGCCGCTGCTGCCGGTGAGTGACCCGCGGGTGATCGCCCAGCGGGTGGACGCGGTGCTGCTCACCCTGCGGCTGACGAACACTTCACGGGCGGACGCCACCCGCGCGGCCGAGATGCTGACCGACCTGGGGGTGCTCGTGCTGGGGGTGGCGGTGAACGCCACCCGCCCGGACGACGGGTACGGCGGCGGCTACCGTTACCGGTACGAGGCCGACGGTTACACGGGCTGAGCCGGCGTGCGGGTACACTGGACGGACCTCGTGGGGGTGTGGTCATGTTCAGTGTGCTGGCGGCGTTGGCGATGGCGGCCCCGGTGCCCGCCCCGACGCCCGACTGGGTGACGATCAAGGGCACCGTCGTCTGGCCGGAGAAGGAGAAGATGCCGGAGCGGAAGGCGTTCGACCTGACGCTGCCGAAGGGCGGCGACATCGACTACATCCGCACCGGCGGGTCGGTGTTCGACGACACCTTCGTGATCGACGCCGACACCCGCGGGCTGAAAGACGTGATGGTGTGGCTCCGCCCGGACGACGACGACCTGAAGGCCAAGTTCCCGCCCGCGAAGGTTCACCCCGACCTGGCGAAGGTGAAGGCGGTCACGCACACCGTCACGAGCGAGTTCTGCCGGTTCGACAAGCGGGTGCTGCTGATGCGGGGTGGCGACACGATGAAGTTCGTCAACGCTGGCAAGGTGGGGATTGCCCCGAAGATCGACATGACCGACTTTCACCACATTCTACTCATGTCGGAAGGGGAAACGAAGGAGGTGACGGAGGTGCCGGCGGGGGTCGGCAACTTTCACGACGCGATCCACCAGGGCTGGAAGAACGACGACCTCGCGGGGTTCCCGCCGTGGGGTCGCATCCGCGTGTTCGACCACCCGTACTTCGCGCTCACGAACGAGCAGGGCGAGTTCGAGATCCGGCAGGTGCCGAAGGGCAAGTGGCGGATCGTGTACCTTCACCCGACCGGGTCGCACAAGGGGAAGGTCGGGTGGCCGGGGATCAAGCTGGACGTGGAGGGAAACAAGAAGGGCGAGATGGCGATGAAGCCGCTCGCGTTCGAGATGCCGAAGAAGTAGCCGCGAGCCGGAGGCGAGCGCGTGAGAGTAGCGACGCGCTCGGCTTCGCCTCGCGGCTACGAAATCATGTCTTCGGCACGTCCCGCGGGTGCGGCACGTTGTACGCCTCGGCGATGTAAAGGAGTTGCCCCGCCAGCCCGTGGAACACCTTCAACTCCTTCATCGTCGGCTGCCCGCGGGCGATGACCGTCCGCAGCACGTGAAAGATGCCGTCGCTGCGGAAGTCCCACAGGAACCGCGTGGCGGCGAGCGACTCCTTCAGGTGGGCGAACATCCGCTCCTGGCTCTCGAAGGTGGCCGGCGGTTCGGGCGGCTGGTCCTTCACTTCCCGCGTCAGCGACAGCTTGTGCAACTCGTACAGCACCACCGCGACGGCCTGAGCCAAGTTGAGCGACTCGTGACCCGGTGCGGACGGGATGAACATCATGCCGTGGCAGGCGGTGATCTCCTCTAACGTCAAGCCGTGCGGTTCGGGGCCGAACACGACTGCGCACGGGGCCTGCGGTAGCGTGTCGAGCAGCCGCGGCAGTTGCTCCGCCGGCGTGCCCCAGTAGCCTTTGCGGGCCAGCCCGCCCACCTCGCCGGATGTGCTCAGCACCAGCCCGCAGTCGGCCACCGCCTCGGCGATGGTGTCCACGGTGCGAGCGCCGTTCAAGATGTGCAGCCCGTGCGTGGCCATCATCACGGCTTCGATGGTCTGGCGGTTGGCGACGGGATCGACGAGCACCAGTTCGCTCAGGCCGAAGTTGGCCATCACGCGGGCGACCGAGCCGAGGTTGCCGGCGTAGTGCGGGCGGACGAGGACGACGCGACAGCGGGAGAGGGGCATGGTTCGAGCCGGAGTGCGGAGGACAATGACGGGAGGGGGCGTCTTCACGACCCCAACAACTGCCGTGTGGGGGTTTCCCCAGGACGGGTTTTCTCACCAAATCCACCCGCGGGGCACGACATCCACACGGTTGACTGTCCGTTGAACCTGCCCCATTCGCAACTGAGTCAGGGACTTGATCATGACCGAAATGACCCAACGACCCGAGGGCGATCCCCCGGCCGCAAGGCCGGTCGGAGTGGACGCCGTGCCCGAGCGTGTACCATTGGCGGTGAAATTGATCACCCTGGGTGCCATCCTCATCCCCCTGTTGGGGGTGATCGCCGCCCCCTTCTTCGTCTGGGGGTGGGGGTTCGGGTGGGTCGATCTGGGCCTGCTGGTGGGCATGTACGTGCTCACGGCGGTCGGCATCGGCGTCGGCTTCCACCGCCTGTTCGTCCACCGCTCGTTCAACACCTTCACCTGGGTGAAATTCGTGTGGGCGGTGTTCGGGTCGATGGCCGTTGAGGGGCCGCTGTTCTACTGGGCGGCCACCCACCGTCGGCACCACCAGTATAGCGACACCCCGGACGACCCCCACTCGCCGCACCACGGCGGGGGTGGCATCCTCGGCTTCCTCAACGGGTTCTGGCACGCCCACATCGGCTGGTTCTTCAAGCCCGCCCCTCCGGACATGGACCGATTCATCCCCGACCTGCGGCAATCCCCCGCCTTGCGGGTGGCGAGCGCCCTGTTTCCCGTGTGGGTGGCCGTCGGGTTGCTCCTGCCGGCCGTCCTCGGCGGGGTCATCTCGCAGTCGTGGGCGGGGGTGTGGACCGGGCTGATCTGGGGCGGGCTGGTCCGCGTGTTCCTCGTCCACCACGTCACCTGGAGCGTCAACTCGGCCTGCCACCTGTGGGGGTTCCGCCCGTTCAAGAGCAACGACGAGAGCCGGAACAACGTGGTGTTCGGCATCCTGGGAATGGGCGAGGGGTGGCACAACACGCACCACGCCTTCCCCACCTCCGCCCGGCACGGGTTGCGGTGGTGGCAGTTCGATGCCAACTACTTGGTGATCCGCGGACTGGCCTTGTTGGGGCTGGGGTGGGACATCAAGATCCCGTCGAAGGCGGCGCAAGAGAAGGGGCGGCGGGTCCCGCGGCGGTCGAAGGGGTGACGGCGGGCGGGCGGGCGGGGGCGAACTGCTTCCACAAGTAGTACGCGGCAAGGGTGAACGCGATGACGATCACGACCCCCCGCACATAAGCGGTGGGCATGCGGCGGGCCACTCGCGCGCCGACGTACCCGCCGCACACCGCCGCCCCGGACATGACCGCCGCCGCCGGCCAGTCGATCAGCCCGCTGATGATGAACACCACCACCGACACCGCGTTGATGACGCTCGCCAGCAGCGTCTTCACCGAGTTCGCCTGGTGGATGTCGGTCAGCCCCATGAACCCGAGGGCGGTCAGCATGAGGATGCCGATGCCCGCCCCGAAGTACCCGCCGTACACCGCCACCAGGAACTGAAAGCCGACGAGCATCCACACCTGCCGCCGGCGGACGATGCGGAACTCCCCGGTGCTGTCCAGCGCGGCCGCCTCCCGCCGCTGCCGCAGAAATTTCCCGATCGGGTGTTGCAGGGCGAACAGCACCGCCGCCATCAGGATGAGCCACGGCACGAGCGGGCCGAACGCCTTCGGGAACAGGGCGACCAGGATCGACCCGATGATGCCGCCGACGAGGCTGGGGGGGAGCAACTTGAGGGCGAACCCGCGGGCGTGGGTGTACTCCTTGCGGTACGCCCACGCCCCGGCCAGGCTGCCCGGCAGCAGGGCCAGGGTGCTGGTGCCGTTGGCCACCGCTTCGGCCTTGTCCCCGTAGGCGGCCGTCAGGAACGCGACCAGGGCGGGGAAGGTGAGCAGCGTGCCCCCGCCGGCGACCGAATTGATGATGCCGGCGGCGAACGCGGCGGCGGCGATGACGGCGAACAACAGGTACGGGTCCATCAGTCTCTCAAGGCGGTGTCGTGTGCTCAGCTCAGTCCGTGAGCGGTCTCGTGGAACCCGCTCGCGGAGCGAGCAGAGCACTACTTCTTCTTGGCGACGGCGAGCGCGTCCAGGTGAACCAGCGGGTCCCACCAGCCGGGCTTGAACTTCGGGTCGTCGGGGATGGCCCGCAGTTGCCGCAGCGGGGCCATGATCTCGTCCCGCCACCACAGGTAGTAATACAGCAGGAACGCCCGCACCAAACCCGGCTCGGCGTTCCCCCGCCCGACGTACTCGTTCACCATGGCGAAGAAGTCCAGCACGCGGGTGGCCTTCTGGTACAGGGCGTCGCGGGCCGGGTCGATGCGGGCGTGCGTCTCCGGGGTGGTCAGGTAGTTGAGGAACTCGGTCAGGCGGGCGGCCCGCTCCTCCGGCCCGTCGCGGCGGCGGTCGAGCACGAAATGCTTCCAGGCCGTGTTGCGGGCCTCGCGGAACTCTTCGGCGTTGTACTGCTGGCACAACTCGAGCGCCGTCCGCTGGCGGTTCTGCCCGCTGGGGATGACGAAGAATAGCAACAACGGTACCAACACGGCCACCAGCGGGCCGATGAGCGGCACGAACAGGTCGCGGACCAGTTCGTAGTTGGTCTTCCCGTTGCCGGTGAGCAGGCCGGCGAACAGGAGCGTGAGCACCGGCACGGCCAGGGCGATTAGCCCGACCACCAGGGCGCGGGGCAGGTACGTGGACGACATGGGCGGATCATGACCGCCGGCGGGGGGAAGAATCAAGGCGACCTCACTCGGCCGCGAACTCGGCGGCCTGACGGGCCTGTTCGGTAGCGCGGGCGAGGCTGCGGCCGGTCAGCCCGTCGGCCAGTCGGGTGAGCCACCGCGACCAGCGGAAGCGGGCGGCCAGGGCCTGTGTTGCCCACACCGCCACACCAAGGAACACTATCCCGAAGGCAAAGTTCGCCGCCACCCACGGCCATCCGAACGCGGTGTACACGTCCACCCCCGCCGACTTGAACAGCACGATCACCCCCAGCACCCAGAGGAGCGGGCACAGGACGATCACCCCGAGCCACACTCGCAGGCGGAACGCCTGCAGGCCGGCGAGCCGCCCCTGAATCTCGAGCACCGGGGCGGAGTGGTCGATGCGGCGGAGCAGTTCGCACTGCCACACCGCCGCCGCGAGGCCGAGGATCCCCAAGGCGAGCAGGGCGTAGCCGGGCAGGGCGAACCGCGTTTCGTCCGAGTGGTTCACCAGGTACAAGGCCGATAGCAGCAGCACCGCCGCGCCTTCGCACACCTCCCACCCGAGTTTCCAGGCCAGCGGGCGGAGGGTCGATTTCGTGTGGGCGGCGTGCAGTCGTGTGACCTCGGCTCGCGTCGCGGTCAGCTTGCGGTCGAGTTCGGCCCAGGCGGTTTTCAGGTCGTCGAGTTCCATCGGTGTTAGCCCTCAGGATTTGGCCGCATCTCGCAGCCGTTGTTTCAGCCGGTGCAGTTTGGTGGCCACGTTGGTTTCGCTGATGCCGAGCACGTCGGCGATGTCGCGATAGCTGTGATCGTCCAGGTAGAGCATCAGCAGCGCGCGGTTCATGTGGTCGAGTTGGCCCATGAACCGCCGCAGCACACCCAAACGGTCGTCCTCCGACGAACTGGGTTCCTCGCCGACGGTTCGCTCGTCCAGCGGTACGGCACGCGGGCGGCGAGCGGAGTCGCGGACGGCCGAGATGGCCACGTTCAGCGCGATGCGGTACAGCCAGGTGGCGAACGGGCGGCCGGGGTCGTACCGTTGGTACGCCCGCCACACCTGCAAGGCGATCTCCTGCTCCAAGTCGAGGCGGTCTTCGGGCGAACGGCAGTAGCTGAATGCCACCTTGCAGACGATCCCCCGGTGCAGGTTGAAGAGCGACTGGAACCGCTCGTGTGGCAAGTCTGTGGCTGGCGTCACCCGGTCGGCCCTCCCGCGGTCTGTCAGATGATTCGAGGGCGGCGGGCGAAAATCACACGGAATCGTAACGAGGTCAACAGACGTGTCGGCGGTCCGCCCAGGCGGAGCGGCGGGTGGCAGTCGATCTTCAGCGGTTTGATGGCGTGAACGATCAAACAGCGGGTGAACCTGAGGCTGAAGCGAACCAGGGTGAGGTGGCGGGTAGAGTGGTTGGGGGCGTTCGCCGAACTGCTCACCCTGACTGACATCCTCGAATGGGCCGAGTATCGGAAGGGCCACCCGCTCGCCGCCTGACTGTCTACTTCGGGAGGCAGACCCTCGCCCGCACTTCGACTTCCCACGCCCGCCGCCTCACGGTACAAGCCGGCATCGGTTCGATTCCGCCGGGGTGCGTCGTGTACAAACTGCTCCTCTGCCTGCAATACCTCCGCACCCGCTTCCTGGCGTTCCTCTGCGTCGGCAGTGTCATGCTCGGCGTCGCCACGCTCATCGTGGTGAACAGCGTGATGGCCGGCTTTCAAGACAAGTTGAAGACGCAACTGAACGGACTGTCGTCGGACGTGACCATTCAAACCGACGCGGCCGGCGGGTTCCCGCTCGAAACGCCCGAAATCGACCGGCAATTGAAGGCGGGGCCGGCCGGCAAGTACGTCGAGGCCACCTCGCCGACGGTGGAGACGTATGCCCTGTTGCAGTTCAGCGTCCGCACCCGCGGGGGCGACGTGATCCCGATCATCAAGCATGTGAAGGTGATCGGCATCGATCCGGCCCGGCACGCCAGGGTCGGCAAGTTCGGCGACTATCTCGTCGGCACGTCGAACGACCCGGCGGCCTGCTTCCGTCTGACCGACAAGGCGAAGGGACGGTTCGACCGGTTGCGGGCGTGGGAAGCCGCCAACGCCGCGCACCTCGAGCAGGACGCCCTCTTCGCCCCGCCGCCGCCCAAGCCGGCCGACCCGAGCAAGAACCCGTTCGGCCAACCGATTCCGACGCTCGAACCGCAGGGCAACGAGTTGCCGCCGGAGTTGAAGGGGCTGAAGCCGGACATTCCGGTGGCCCAGGCCGCGGCGGACGCCACCCCGCCGGGCATCGTTCTGGGGTGGGACATCGGCAACGCCCGCTTCACCAACCCGAAGACCGGGCTTCAGGAAGAGGTGGCGATGCTGCAACCGGGTGACGACGTGTTCATCGCCACCGTCGGGGCCAGCGGCACCCGCCCGGTGTCGGCCTCGTTCGTCGTGTCGGACTTCATCCGCTCCGGGTACGGCGAGTACGACGCGAACATCGTGTACGTGCCCATCGAAGACTTGCAGAAGCTCCGCGGCATGGACCAGAAGGCGAGCCACCTGCACGTCCGACTGACGCCCGATGTGCGGGAGAACCAGGAACTGGTGGACCGGACGGTGGTGCCGGCGGCCCAGGCGATCATGCCCAGCCCGGAGGCGTATGCCGTATCGTGGTGGAAGCAGCAGGGGGCGCTGCTGGGCGCCATCGAGATCGAGCGGAGCGTGTTGAACTTCCTGCTGTTCCTGATCATCGGAGTGGCGGGGTTCGGGGTGCTGGCCATCTTCAGCATGATCGTGTCGGAGAAGTACCGCGACATCGGCGTGATGAAGAGCCTGGGGGCGAGTGGCGGCGGGGTGATGGGCATCTTCCTCGGCTACGGGTTGCTGCTCGGCCTGGTGGGAGGTGTGCTGGGCACCGGGCTGGGCGTGTGGATGACGGTGTACATCAACGAGATCGAGTCGGTGCTGGCGGGGCTGCGAGGGGGGAAGAAGGTGTTCGACCCGAGCGTGTACTCGTTCGACAGCATCCCCACCCACCTGGACGCGATGAGCGTGCTTCTGGTGAACATCGGCGCGATTGCGATCGCCGTCGCATCGGCCGTACTGCCGGCTTGGCGGGCGGCGAGACTTCAGCCGGTGCAGGCGCTGCGGTTCGAGTAAGTCGTCACGTCTTCAAGTCGTCAGGTCGTCAAGTCGGACCTGACTGCGGGACTTGATGACCTGACGACTTGAAGACCTGATGACGGGGAAGGCCATGCTCGTCGCCGATTCCATCCACAAGACGTACCGCAAGCACCGCATGAGCCTGCCCGTGCTCACCGGCGTGTCACTGTCCGTCCACCCCGGCGAGTTCGTCAGCGTGGTGGGGGCGAGCGGGTCGGGCAAGAGCACCTTCTTGCACCTGCTCGGCTGCCTGGACGTGCCCGACGCCGGCACCGTCACCCTCGACGGCCAGCGGATCGACACCCTGAAAGGCCGTGACCGCGACCGCCTGCGGAACACCACCTTCGGGTACGTGTTCCAGTTCTACCACCTGCTGCCCGAACTCTCGGCGCTCGACAACGTGC
Organism: Planctomycetia bacterium; assembly: GCA_031387445.1. Taxonomy (GTDB): domain Bacteria; phylum Planctomycetota; class Planctomycetia; order Gemmatales; family Gemmataceae; genus JALHQU01. Next base: position 504 of record JANNDF010000963.1, on the reverse strand, counting down.
TGATGCCGGCGTACATCGCCGAAGGCGTCTTCAGTTGGTTCGGCAAGCGGGCCGAGTGGCGGAAGCGGGCGATGGCCCTGTTGGAGCGGGTGGGCCTGGGCGAGCGGTGGCGGCACAAGCCGCGGGAGATGAGCGGCGGTGAGATGCAGCGGGCGGCCATCGCACGCTCCCTGCTCATGAACCCGCGGTTCCTGCTGGCCGACGAGCCGACCGGCAACCTGGACGCCGAGACCGGCGACACCATCGTCAAGCTCCTCCGCGGACTGAACCGCGAGCAGAACATCGCGGTGGTGATGGTGACGCACAACATGGAACTGGCCCGCGGCACCGACCGCGTGGTGCGGATGGCCGGCGGCAAGGTGAGCGACGAACCGGCGAAGGCGAACGGGCCGAAGCTGCTCAGCCTGGTGGGGTGAGCCGGAATCGTAGGTGCGGGGGGGGCCGGCCCCCCCCAAGGGCGGCCCCCCCCGCCCGAAAATTTGTTAAACCCCAAACCCCCCCCCC
>JANNDF010000954.1:0-2266 GCA_031387445.1 Planctomycetia bacterium | reverse complement strand
CGCCAGAGCCTCTGGCGCCCTCCCTCACGGTCGGGCCTCCGATGCCGGCGTCACTGCTGCAACAGTTGGTCGCACAGCACGAAGCTGGCCGGGTTGCGGGGGCCGGCGTCGATGTGCTGGATGCCGCGGAGGAACGTCTGGTCGTTCGCCAGCGCCGTGTCGCCGTGCCCGCTGGCCAGGAACTCCATCACCCCCAGCCGCGCGACGATCCAGTCCGGGAAGTAGCCGAGCAGCAGGTACGTCAGCGTGGTGCCGCTGCCCTTGGTGCGGGCGCCGCTCACCTGGCTGCTGCGGATCACCGGCGTGCCGTACAGCTCGCGCGGGCGGTCGGTGCCCATACTGCGGTTGTCGCGGAACAGGAACCCGCCCTTGCCGTCGGCCGCACTCACGCTGTCCGCCCGCCGGTTCATGAGTGCGGCGAACAGGCTTTTCCGCATCACCCACGCCGTCGGCGCGTCCACCGCGTCGGGCAGTTTCGCCTCCATCTTCGCCACGTCCTCCGGCTGGAACGTGTCGCCGTTCGCGCCGGTGGTGCTCGCCGTGTGCGTGCTGATGCCGGAGTAGGTGATGGCCCCCTTGATCTGCGTTCCGCCGCTCCCTTCGAGCATGGCGAGGTCGGCCTTCATCGCGGCGGCGCGGGCCATGTCGAACCGCACCAGCCCTTCCGCCGATGGCGAAGCGAACCGGAGCAGCTCGTTGTTCATCTTCACCAGCACGCCGAGCTTCTTGGCCTGCAAGTCCAGGTTACCGGTGGTCGGCTGGCTGTCGGTGATGGCGGCCCCCTCGCCCACCCAGTAGGCCGTACTCCCGCCGGTGAACTTGGGGAACTGAATCCTCCCGTTCGGCGGCAGCGCGATCTCCTGGGCGCCGGCCGCCGCGAAGCACTCCAGGTTGCGTTGCAGGTCGATCAGTTCGCCGAGCATCGGCAGCGACACCAGCGTGCCGCCGGCGGTGTCGGTGGTGGTGCCGAGGGCTTTCGTCATCACCCGCCCGGTGCGGCGGAGGAGCCAGCCCGCTTCGTCCGGGTCGTACTTGCTCGCCTGGGCGGTCATCTTCTGCCGCAGTTCGGTCTGAAGCCGAGCGCCCTGCGGCTCGAACACCGGCAGATGCGCGGAGGCGAACGGCACGAGGAACGACTGCGCCCCGTGGTGCGGGCTGAACCCGTAGGCGGCGTACAGGTCGCGGAGCTGGTTGTGCGTCTGGATCTCTTCCTTCGCCTGCTCCGGGCCGACGTACCCGAGGGCGAACGCGGCGGCCTTCAACACCGAGTACCCGACCGAGTCCTGACCGACCGGCCCGGACGTGACCCACGGCACGCGGCGGGCGACGGGGGCGGTGGTGCGGACGGCCTTCTCGACGGCCGTGCTCGCGGTGTCGTCGATGAACTGCACCAGCTCTTCGCGGGTCTGGAACTTGTCCGCGATGGCAACGCTCGACATGGGAAACCTCGGGGCAGTGGCCGGTCGTCAGTGACCAGTGGCCAGGAAGGGAAGGGACCAACAGGAGGGACACGGATGAAGAGGATGAAAGCAGGGATGAAGAGGATCAGCAGCAGGCAGGATTTGTTCCGATCCGTGTCATCCGTGCCTTCATCCTCTTCATCCGTGTCCTGTTTTTTTGAACCCTGAAACCAACCACCGACTTCACGCCACCAGCCGGCTGAACACGTCTCGACGGCGGACCAGCCAGTCCTTCAGGTACGGGTCTTTGACGTACCCCTTCTGAATGGCCAGCGTCACGGCGCCGGGGTTGTCGGGGATGGGCACCGCCGAGTATTCGAGCAACTCCCACTCGTCGAACCGCAGGCCGACGCCGCCCGAGTGCGGACGCCGACCCGCCTTCCGCGGCAGGAAGCCGATGCTCCAGCCTTTCAAGATGCCCTGCTCGTACAGGCGGAACACGTCCTCGGCGAACGGCACGCCCTGGGCGAACCGCGTCTCGGCGACGACCCGGTGCGGCTGGATGTCGAGCCACGAGCAGGTGCCGATGGGCGGCACGGCCGAGCGGTTGTGCGCCCACAGCACGACGGGGTTCAGCAGGAACTCGTCGGCGTTCTTCAGGCCGGCGGGCACGACCACGTCGCCGGAGCGGTCGGGCCGGTCGGTGGTGATGACGCTGCGGATGAGCATCTTGCCGGCGTCGATGGAGAGCGTGGCGGCGGTCGGGTCGGCGCGGATGAACGGGTCCATGAGGGAACTCCGGAAAGTGTTCCGCTCGCTCCGCGAGCGGGTGGATCTTCTGGAACCGCCGGCGTCAGCCGGTCGGG
>JANNDF010000915.1:0-1696 GCA_031387445.1 Planctomycetia bacterium | reverse complement strand
CTCACTTCGCCAGTTCTTTCGCTTCCGCTTCCGTCACCTGCGTGAACGGCTTGTCCAGCTTCTCGCTCACCCAGCTCTGGATCGACGGGGTGTACGGGAACGGGCCTTTCTTGATCAGCTCGACCATCTTCTTGTCGCGGTTCGCCCGCTCCTTCCGCTTCAGGTGGCCGTTGGCGATGCGGCTCAGTTTGCCGTTCGCCCGCGCCCGGTCCATGCGGGTGGCGGTGGACATGCGTTCGGCCATGACATCTCTCTGCGGTGGCGTTTCGGGAAAAATGTGTTTGTAGCCGTTCGAGCGGGGCGCGACAAGCGAACCTGACCGGATTTCGACCGCCACCCTATCCTGAACCGTAGTCCCCCACCCGAACCCCGGCCTGCCATGCCCGCCATTGCCCCGTCCATTCTCGCCGCCGACTTCAGCCGCCTGGGGGAGTTGGTGAAGCTCACCGAAGCGGGCGGGGCCGACCGCATTCACATCGACGTGATGGACGGCCACTTCGTGCCCAACCTGAGCATGGGGGCGGTGGTAGTCCAAGGGCTGCGGCCGGTCACGACGCTGCCGCTCGAAGTGCATTTGATGGTCGAAGACCCGTCGATGTTCGTCGCCGGGTTCTTGAAGGCCGGTGCCGACGCCATCATTTTTCACCTGGAAGTGCAGCCCGACCCGATCGAACTCCTCCGGCACATCCGGGCGAGCGGCAAGAAGGTGGGGCTGGCGTTCAACCCGGACTTCGACCCGACGCGGATCGAGCCGTTCCTGGCGGACATCGATCTGGCCCTGTGCATGACCGTGTTCCCCGGCTTCGGGGGCCAGGCGTACATCCCGGAGAGCACCGCCCGCATCCGCACCCTGCGGGCCGCCATCGAGCGACTGAACCCGAAGTGCGAACTGGAAGTGGACGGCGGCATCGACCGCAAAACAATTGGCGACGCGGCGAAGGCGGGGGCGAACGTGTTCGTGGCGGGCACGGCCATCTTCGGCCACCCGTCCGGGCCGACCGAAGGGACGCGGGAACTGATCCAACTGGCCGGGGGGTGAGGAGCCGGAGTGCGTCAATCCCACATGTGAACCTCGTCCGGTTCCAGCCCGTGTTTGCGAACAAGCTTGCGGAACTCGTCCTGAAACGTGCGGGCGTGGTGGTGTTCTTCCTGTCGAAGGACATACTCCCGCACGCGGCCGAGTGCCGAATGGCTGACGGTGAACGCGCCGTATCCGGTCTGCCACCACACCCCGCAGCCGGGCATCGTCTCGTGCACCCAGGTCGATGAATTCCCTTTCAACTTGCGCATGAAGTCGGCCAGCCCGTCGGTCTGCCGAAGCGTGACGAGCAGGTGAACGTGATCGGCCGTGCCGCCGATGCCACGCGGGATGCCACCTTCGCCGCGGACGATCCCACCGAGGTACTCCCACACCCGTTCGCGGATGGCCGGTACGAGCGTCGGCTCGCGGTGGCGAGTGCTGAACACGAGGTGGTAGTGGAGTTGGGTGAAGGTCTGCGGCATGGCGTGCGCTCGGTCGGGGGACACCGAGTCTACCAGGGGTTTCATTGCGGGCGCTGGGCCCCCGCCCCTCCGGGGGCGGGATGATTTGAGCACTTCAGGTACCAGGGGTTTCACCCCTGGCTACGGGCCGTCGCCGCTCCGCGGCGATTCATCGGCATGTCACACGCAGTCTTCCGATGGGGTCAAATGATGC
>JANNDF010000911.1:0-6450 GCA_031387445.1 Planctomycetia bacterium | reverse complement strand
GGCCTTGGCCTTGGTGGCGGGCACGGCGGTCAGCCCGCCGCCGCAGGCGGCGATGGCTTCGGCGTCCACCGTCTTGGCACCGGCGGCACTACAGCAACTCGGGGTGGCCGCGCTTTCCACCGCTTCGGCCGGGCCCACGTCGGGCGACGGGCAGCACTTGCCCTGTAGGGTCGGGGTGAGGCACTTGCTGCCACACCCGCTTTCGGTCGAGGGCATCGCCACGAACACGCCGACCGTCACCACCGCCAGGGCCGCGGCAAGGCCGGCCACGATCTTCAGCCACATGGTCCGCACTCCGTCCGGGAAGGGGTAGACACCCGCAGTGTAGACTGCCGGGACGGAAAATGCCCACCCAAAACGCCCGCGGGGCGGGCGGCATCGGGTTTCCCCGACACCGTCCGCCCCGCGGGCGTCTGTTGCGTTTCGTTACTTGCCGCTGATCGGGGCGAGGATGTCGTCCACGCTGCCGAACGATTCGCTCTGGGTCGGGGTCGTCGAGCGGCCGGTGTCCAGGTCGTTCCGGGCACGCTTCTCGGCCATCTTGTCCCGCAGCTTCTCGATGCCCTCGCGGACTTCGCTCAGCTTGCTGTCGTCGCGGTGGTACTTGTTCTTCATCCCTTGCAGCTTGAGAGCCTTGTACTCGGTCTCGATGCTGTCCAGGTCGGCCGACAGGGTGCGGCGGAGGTTCTGGATTTCGTCCAGTTGGGCGTACAGCACCGCCTTGGATTCCTCCCGCACCTTCAGGGCCGTTTCCATGTCGCCCGCCATCTTCTCACGCTTGGCCACGTTCTTGGCGTCGGCCGACAGCTTCCGCTTGGCGTCGTCCACGTTCATGCTCACCTTGCCGACGGACACCTTCTTGTTGTTCTCCTCGGCGTCCTTGATCTGGTTGCCGAAGGCGACGGCGGCGTTCCGTTCGCCTTCCACGGCGGCCTTCAGCTTCTCGGAGTCCTTCTTCAACTTGTCGGCGGCGGCGATCTCTTTGGCCAGGTCGTTCTTGATGGCGCTCTCTTCGCCGTCCAGTTGGGCCACCTCGCCCTTCAGCCGCTTGATTTCCTGTTCCGGATCGGTGTTCTCGTCCGCCCACGCCTGCATGCTCTGCTTGGCGTAGGCCAATTGCTTCTTGGCGAACCCGAACCCGCCGACCAGGGTCAGGCCGAGCACCGCGATCCCGCTGAACAGCAGCACCTTCTTCAGTTTCATCTCATTCCCTCGAAAACGCTTGTGTGGGAACCAGTTGGGCAGTTGAATCCGGAGCGGCCGAGGAGCGTTTTCAGTTTGGCTCCAGTCCGGCGGACAAGAAGTGTTTCGCGGGTGGGGGGGCGGGATTTGACGGCGGACGGGATTTCGGCGGATTTTTTCGGACGCCCTGCAGAGACGAGTTCAAACGCGGGCTTGCCAGATGGCCGGGTTACGGCTGGCGGGAAACCTCTGACCCCAACGGGGTCGTTTTCTTCCAGCCCAGGGTTGAGAACCGAAGGTCCGACACCCTGGGCACACTGTCATCACAAACGCCTCGACCCCAACGGGGTCGTTCACTTCAAGCGTGAACGACCCCGTTGGGGTCGTGTGTCAGACAATCGGGTCCCCAGGGTGTCGGTGCTTTGCACCTCAACCCTGGGCTGGAAGAACGACCCCGTTGGGGTTGAGAGGTCGGCTCATTTCGCCCACCTCGCTCGGGCCTCCGCTCGCACCTGCTCCCACGGGATGCCGCGGTTCGGGTCGGCGTCGGCGAGGGCCAGCCGGCGCTCGAGTTCGGCCTGCACGTCCGGCGACACCGGAGCACGGTCGGTGGCCTCATACACGCTCTCCCATAATGCCCCGGCGAGGGCCAGCCGCTCGTCCGGGGTGAGTGCGCTCAAGCCGAACTGTTCCAGGGTGAGAGGCACGAGAGTTCTCCGACGGGTTCTATCACTTTACTTCACCGGCAGGTCTTTGGGCATTTCCGGTTTGGCGTCCTTCGGCAGCGGCATCTTCTCCTTCAGCTTGGTCGTCTTGTTCTCCGTCTCCCCGCCGGTGGACAGGAACCAGCGGTCGGCAGACTTGGTCAGCCCGGCGTCGATGTTCGTCACCGGGTTGCTGTCCGCGGTGAACCGGGCTTCCGTTGCCGCCTTCCACTCGCCCTTTTCCGACCGCACCCAGGCGTTGCCGTACTCGGCCGTCCGCACCTTCGTGCTGCTCACCTTGTCCCGTTTGAAGTCTTCCACGAACGAGTAGTACCCGCCGAGTTTCTTCTTGTCGGTGACGGTGCTGAACGTGGTCATGTGCAGCCACTCCTTCTTCGCCGGCAGGTACAGGTAACCGGCGAACGCGACGCGGTCCTTTTCGCCGCTCACGTCCGCGGCCGTCACCAGGAAGCGGTAGGTGTCGCCCGCCTTCCACTCGAAGTCGTAGAAGCTCTGCCCGCCGGTGCCCTCCCCGCCGAACCGCCCGATCCGCACCCCCTCGCCCTTGTGCAGGTTCTTCACCCGCTTCTCTTCCGGCACCTGCTTCGGGTCGTCCCCGCCGGTCGGGTCCCACACGCTGAAAATGGCCAACTTCTTGCCGTTGCCGAGCTGTTGGATGCCGAAGTACCCGCTGTTGAACCCGGCGGCGCAGAAGTAGGTGCCGTCGGCACTCTCGCGGACGGTCGCCTCGACGTAGAACGCGGTGCCCGCGTCGGCGGTGTACCCGACGTGGACCGAGCGGCAGGCGATGCCCTTGAGTTTCTCGTCGGCGAACCCGACGGACGCGACGGCGAAGAGTACGAAGAGTGCGACGGAATGGCGCATGGGGTGCCTGATGGGGGTGAGGGGGGGCTTTGCTTCAAGCCGGCATCCCAACTTATCCGATCAACCGGAAAGGTGGAACTCCGCCCCGAGCGCGGGGGTTGCCGATTTTGCGGAGGCCAGCCATGCGATTGCCCAGATTGCTCATCTTCGCGTCGGCCGTGCTCGCGTGCGCCCCGCTCGCCCGCGCCCAGGAAGCCAAATACTGGCCGCTGAACAAGATCAGCTTCCCCGTGGACCTGGCGCAGTTCAACCAGTTGAACCCGAAGCCGGTGTCGATCTTGTTTTACTCCGCCCCGGCCGGCGGCAAGTTCACCCTCGTGTACAACCGCAAGCCGAGCGAGTTGGACGAGATCGTTGACACCAAAGACCCGTCCGCCACCCCCCGCCGCGGGTTCACCTACCCGGCCACCGCCGACGGCGACGAAGAGTTCGCCGTGCAGTACGAGTACGCCGACGGTTCCCGCACGCCGACCAAGCTCACCCCGCAGTACCGCATCAAGTTCGACACCCGACCGCCGGGGGTGAAGGCGGCGGCCAACGGGAACAGCAGCATCCGCTGGCTGGTGACCGACGAGAACCTCGTCCGCGAGTCGATCCGCGTCGAAGGGCGGTATGTGGGCAACGAGCGGTGGGAGCCGCTGAACACCGGCGAGTTGAAGGAAGACGACTCGTTCAAGTGGAACGTGCCGCCGGGCAAGACGCTCGAGGTGCGGGTGTACGCCCGCGACAAGGCCGGGCACGAGAACCGCTCGCTGCCGATCAAACTGGTCGGCGGCGACGGCAAGTTCGAAGAGAAGCCGAAGCCGGGCGGCGCCGCCCCCACCCCGCCGGGGTCGTTCGGCGACCCGGTCAAATCGCCGGGCGGGAAGGTCGGCACCGGTTTCGGCGGGATCGATGAGTTGCCGAACAACCGGCCGAAGATCGAGTACGTGAGCACGAACAAGTTGCGGGTCACGTCGAAGGTGACGCACATCACCCGCAGCGGGGTGAAGGCGGCCCAACTGTTCGCCCTCGAGCCGACGAGCGGGGCCGACTGGAAGGCGGTGGGCAAGAAAGAATCGCTCGCCATCACCCCGGAATCCCCCGACGCCGAGCGGTTCGTGGGCATCGACTACGAAGCCCCGCGGGACGGGCTGTACGGGTTCGTCCTCCAGCCGATCAGCGGGGCCGGCACCAAGATGGAAGACCCGCGGGCCGGCGACACCCCGCAATATCTGGTGTACGTGGACACCACGATGCCGGAGTTCAAGTTCAACAACGTCAACGTGCTCGGCGGCGGGCTCAACGGCCCGCTGGTGGAGATCCTGTGGGAGGCGAAGGACAGCGGCAGCGGGTTCCACCCCGAGCCGATCGTGCTGGAGTACAGCGAGGACGGACAGAAGTGGAAGGCGATCGTGGCGAAGACGGCGAACACCGGCCGCTACACCTGGGAGATCACCGACAAGAAGTTGTGGAAGTTCTTCGTCCGCGGCACGGCCACCGACATGGCCGGGAACATGAAACTGCTGACGCACTCGGACGACAAGAACATGCCGATCCCGGTGATGGTGGACCTGGACAAGCCGAGCGGGAACGTGGACAAGGTGAACCCGAACGGCCCGCCGTCGGCGTCGCCGGTGCCGAAGGGCATCAACTCGGACTTCCCCGGTACGAGCGGCGGCGGGGTGACGACGATCTCGGGTCCGCCGGACAAGCTGCCGGTCATGCCGATCGGTAGCCCCGCCCCCAAGGACCCGCCGCCGGCCATCCCGACCGCCAAACCGGGCGTCACCCCGGTGCCGGGCGGCCCGCCGATTCCGGACTTCAACAAGAAGGACGACCCGAAGCCCCTGCCGATGAAACCCGCCGACCCGAAGAAGCTGGACGACAAGAAGAAGACCGACGTGGATCTGCCGGTCGAGGTGCCCAGCGGTCAGCCAATTAGTAGTCTTCCGCCCATCACCCCCTTGCCGGAAACCGCCGCACCGGGAGTGACCCCGGTGCCACTTCCGCCAGCGCTTCCGCCCATCAGCAATCCCGGCAAGTGACGACCGGGCGGATGAGTTCCAGCATGGCAGGGCGGGGCTTCGCGGCCAGTGGTCGTCGGATCAACATTGATGCGTAAGCGATCCCCGGCCGCTCGACCCGCCCTACAATTTCTCCCCCCACCCCCCTCTCTTGCCCGTCTTTCCGAACGGTGGCCCCTTGCGCCACAAGGGGTTGCGTCGATTGCGCCAGTCCGCGGGGACCGCAACAGTCATCCCGACAGAGGCCGGACGCGCAACCGACCGACCCGTCGCCGTATCATGGTCGGGGTTGCCCGTAGGCCTCGGTCGGGGTACCTTTTGCACGGGTTCGTCCAGAGGTTGCCGTCATGATGTTCCGCCGCCTTCTGGTCGTTTCGCTTGCCGGTGCCGCTCTCGTTCCGTCCGCTTGCTTGCGGTCGAAGAAAGACTCGTCCGTGCTGGCCGAGTTGCAGAAGCAGAAGTTGCCTGCCCCGCAGCCGCCGTTGCCCACGAGTGGGGACGACGCCCTGCCGTCGTCCGGCGGGGTGCAGCCGCCCAAGTTCGACCCGAAGACGAGCAACATCCCCGCCCTGCCCGGAATGCCCGGCACCGCCTCGCAACCGCTCCCGCCGTCGTCCGTACCCGATTCACCCCTGAGCCGGGCGACCGAAGCCGAACTGGAAGGCATGCTCGTGTCCGCTTCCGCCGACGAGCGGAAGGGCATTCTGGAACGCCTCCGCGAACGCCGGCAGGAGAAGGAGAAGAAGGAGAAGCCGGCACTGCCGCCGGCCGTCGAGCCGAGGATGCCGGTCATCGAGCCGAAGCCGCCGGCCGCCCTGCCCGACGGGTTGCCGAAGGGCGACCCGCCGCCCAGGCCGAAGATCGAGCTGAAAGGCGACCCGAAGCCGGCCGAGGCGAAGCCGAGCGCGAACACCGACCTGAAAGACGCCCGCGACCTGCTCGCCGCCGCGGTCAAGGCGAACGACGCCATGACCAGTTTCGAGGCGTCTCTCGTCAAGCGGGAGGTGGTGAAGGGCAAGGAGCAGCCGGCGGAGGAGGCGGTTTACCGCTACCGCGTGGACCCGCAGAGCGTTCACATCCGCGTGGTGGGCGAAACGGGCACCGGCCGCGAGGTGATGTGGGTGAAGGGCCAGAACGACAACAAGATGACCATCGTCACGGGCAAGGGGGACAACATCCTGCTCGGGGCCGGGAAGAAGATGACGATGGACCCGGACGACTCGCTGGTGACGGCGAAGTCGCGGTACCGCATCTACGAGGCGGGGATGGCCCGTCCGATCGGCGCGCTCACCAGGTTCGCCGATCAGGCGGCGGCGGGTAAGCGACCGGCCGACACGGTGAAGTACCTCGGGCAGGTGGACCGCAAGGAGTACAAGGGGAAGCTGAACCTGGTGGCCGTCACCCTCACCGCCGACGACGACAAGTTTCTGCCCAAGGGGGGCAAGCGGCTGTACCACTTCGACGCAGACCCGAAGTCGCCGTCGTACGGCCTGCCGGTGCTGGTCATCTCCCTCGACCACGACAACAAGGAAGTGGAGTACTACTGCTTCACCGACTTCAAACTGGTCGGCCAACTGACCGACGCCGACTTCGACCACACGAAGGTGGGGAAGAAGAAATGAGGGGCCCGCAGAGCACGCTGACAGGAACGCAGATGAAGACATGATCAGAAT
>JANNDF010000906.1:0-2308 GCA_031387445.1 Planctomycetia bacterium | reverse complement strand
CCCGACCGTGAGGGAGGGCGCGTGAGGCTTTTGGCGCCCTCCCTCACGGTCGGGCCTCCGTTCCCGACGCCGACGGGGGTGGGGTGCCCCAATCCACAGGCACACGCCAACCGTCTCGACCGTTTGACACCCCGCGGCCGGTCGGATACGTTCACGGATGTTCCGGCGAGCGGACCCGGCAGGACGTGCCGGCCGACACGCGCTAATCCCAAGTTCGGCCACAAGGAGACGCCCATGCGTTCCGTAAAGAGCAGCGAAAAGTTGCCGGCGGGCCTGTTCTTGGTTGTCGGTCTCATCCTTTCCGGGGCATCGTGTGCCGACGCGGCGGAGCCGAAGGAACTGAAAATCATCGCGCAGTACAGTTTCATCAACGGTGGCAGTCACCCGATCTGGTTGTTCAACAAAGATGTGAAGGCGGGGCCGCTGGTCATCCGGAACGCGGAGGAATTGGTTGCCGCCTCTTGGGAGGGGCAGCAGGCCAAAGACCTCTCGGAGGCCAAGAAAGATCGCGATCTCCAGAAGAAAGTTGAAAGACAGGTGGCGAAGGAAATGGGTTTCGACGTGATCGACTGGGAGAAGCAGATGGTGATCGCGTACGGGATGGATGTCAAGCAGTCCTCCCGCGTTCCACCGAAACTGGAGTTCACTTCGCTAAAGCTGAGTGGCGAAACGCTCACGGTCGAGTCGTTCAGTAAAGGAGGCGTAGGGTACGACGGCTCCGGCAGCAAGCCCTGCGTGTTGGCTGTCGTCGAGCGTCACAACGGCAAAGTCGAGTTCAAGACCCCCGAGCACAATAAATAGGGACGAATGGGGCTGGGAAGCCATTCCCCGAACTTCTCTGCGACTGATGGCGGTTGACGCCTTCGACCTCTGGCAGTGCCGGGGGTCTTGCTTTTCCGTCATGCGGCGGATGGAGTCGCCGCGGATACAATCCCGCCACCGCACCCCCTCCGCCGTGGCTCTCCCATGACCCCTCCCGACCGTCGCACGTTCCTCGCCTCCGCTGCCGCACTCGCCACCACTGCCGTCGTGGGGGCACAGGCGAACGACGCCAAACCGCTCGTCGCCTACGTCGGCACGTTCAGTTCGCCGCTGAAGGACACCCTGCCCACGCAGGTGGACTTGCCGCCGGGCAACGGCCGCGGCATCCACATCTTCATCATGAACCGCGATAAGGGCGAACTCGCCTCCGCCGGCGTGGTGGAACTCGGCACCAGCCCGAGCCACCTGGTGGCGAACGCCGCCGGCACGCGGCTCTACTCGGCCAACGAGACCGACCGCGTGGGCAAGGAGAAGCCACCGCATGGGAGCGTCAGTTCGTTCAGCATCGACCCGAAGACCGGCGGGCTGAAGCTGCTGAACACGGTGACCTCCGGCGGGGCCGGGCCGACGTTCGTGAGCCTGCACCAGTCCGGCAAATGGCTGTTCGTGGCGAACTACTTCGGCGGGTCGGTGGCGGTGCTGCCGATCAAAGACGATGGCACGCTGGGCGAGCCGAGTGACGTGAAAGTCGATGACGGCAAGGTGGGGCCGACCACCGCCAAGAACGCGCCGAAGGGCAGCTTCGCGTTCAGCGGGCACGACCGCACCCACGCCCACCAGATCCTCCCCGACCCAGCCGGCCAGTTCGTGCTGCACGTTGACCTCGGCCTCGACAAGCTGTTCGTGTGGAAGTTCGACGCGAAGACGGGAAAACTGACCGCCAATGACCCGGCGAGCGTGTCGCTCCCGCCCGGCGACGGCCCGCGGCACGTCCACTTCCACCCGAACGGCAAGTGGCTCTACTCCATTCAGGAGGAAGGCTCGACGGTGGTGCGGTTCGACTACGACGCCGACGCCGGCAAGCTGACCGAGAAGCAGACCATCTCGACGCTGCCGGACGGCTACACGGGCAGCAACTTCTGCTCGGAAATCCTGGTGTCGCCGAGCGGCGAGTACATGTACGCCGGCAACCGCCTGCACGACAGCATCGGCATCTTCTCCATCCGCAACGACGGCCGACTGGCCTACGAGGGCGAGGAGTGGACGCGGGGCAACTACCCGCGGAGCTTCAGCTTCGACCCGACCGGCGAGTACCTGTACTGCTGCAACCAGCGGGCCGACCACGTCACGGTGTTCCAGGTGGACCGCAAGCTCGGCCGGCTCAACTTCACCGGCCAATACCTCCCGGTCGGCAACCCGTCGTGCGTCACGTTCGTGGATCTGGCGAAGGGCGGGTGAGCGGCCAGTCTTGTAGGGCGGGTCGAGCGGCCGGGGATCGCGACCTCCACCCCGACGATCAACAACCCTCGCGCGGACCACCGCCGGC
>JANNDF010000893.1:0-4664 GCA_031387445.1 Planctomycetia bacterium | reverse complement strand
CGGGTCGTCGCGGCCGTCGGCCACGTTCGCCGTACTGTCATTTCGCTACGGCACCCGCGATCCCCGCTCGACCCGCCCTACAAGACGCACCCGCGCGCCGCTTGCCCTGTGGCGATGATGCCGTGCGTGCTATCATGCGGGCGTTCTTGGGAGGTGTCGTCATGCTACCGTGCGTCCTCGTCCTCGCCACTTTTGCACAGCCGGTCCCGACGCCGTTCGGCTTCTGGGGGCAGTTCGCCGGACTGCCGACAGGCGGGGGAATGAGTGTCCCGTTGCATTTGTCCGTCTACGTCTGGGGCGATCCGTCGTTCGCGCGGAGCGTGCAACTCCCCACGATAGTCGACGACGCGACGTTCAAGCCGTTGCCGCGATTCAACGAGTCGAAACGACCCCAGCCCGCACCCGTGCCCCCGCTCGATCCGACGGCCGAGCGGATCAAGGCGATTGAGACCGTGATTCTCGACCTGAAAACCCGCGGCGGGTCGGCGGCGGTCATCGAGCAGTTGCAACGCGACCTGGACGAACTGAAGGCGAAGAAGATGTGACGGTTTTGTAGGGCGGGTCGAGCGGGGACCGCAATCACCTCTACCGTTCCTCCGTCAACTCGTCCACGCTCAGTGGCCGCGACGACCCGCCGCGTCTTGGAAACCCGACGGGTCGTCGCGGCCGTCGGCCACGTTCGCCGTACTGTCATTTCGCTACGGCACCCGCGATCCCCGCTCGACCCGCCCTACAAGAACTACCCCGCCTTCTTCGCCATCACCTCGCCGCCGCTGCCGGCGGCGCGGGTCATCTCCTCCCAAGCATCCGCCGCGAGCGGGTACTTGGCCGCCAGTTTCACCAGGTCGGCGTGCAACTCGGCGGCGGTGCGGTACGGCTCGCCCGCCGCGGCGGTGTCGCCCATCGGGTTTTCCGGGTCGGTTTCCAGTCGCCGGATGACCGCCAGCAGCGGTTCGGGGAAGCCCTTCCCGCCCTTCACCCGCTTCTTGCCGCCGGCCTGACTCCACAGGTACGCCGCCTGCCCGAGCGCCCGCAGGTCGCCCGCGGGGGTCGGCTCGAACGCCGGCGGCATCCCGCTCGTCAGCCACGGCGGGTCGCCGAACCCGGTCGCCTTCAGCACCCCGTTGCCGGTGAGCACGAACGTGTCGGTCGTGATGCGGCCGTGCGTCAGCCCGCCGCGGTGGGCGGCGTCGAGTGCGGCGGTGGCGTCCGTCACCACCTTCACCCACACGCCGGGGGTGGCGCACGCGGCCGGCCACTCCGAGCCGGGCAGCCCGCTCACCACTTCTTGCACCGCCGCCGGGCGGCCGTTCACGTCCAGCACTTCGTGAGTCGTCGTCAGGTTCGGGTGACGCAGTGCGGCGGCCGTGGCGAACCGCTGGCGGTACTCGTCGGGGTGGGTGGCGTCGTGCATCTCGGCGTCGCCGAGAACGCGGAGCACCCGCACCCCGCCGGCGGCCGGGTCGTACACGCGGTACACTGCCTCACGGGGTGTGACGCGCACGCGATCCACCACGCGGAAGCGGCCGATCATCAGTGCGTCGAGGTTGCCGGCTTCAATGAGCGCGAGCTGATACAGCGTGACGGCGCCACTGGCGAGCAGCACCTGCCGCAGCGTCCGCCGCTGGCGGCGGGCTTCACCCCAGAGGGTGTCGAGCGTGTTCGGATCGATCAGTTCGAGCGACCGCAGCAGTTCGCCCAGGTGCCGGTCGCCCGGTTCGATGTCGGCGTCGGCGTCCGGGGTGGCCAACCGGGGCAGCGGGGGCGGCTCGGTCTGCTTCTCGGCGGCGAGGTCGCGGAGTTTCTTGCGATACCACTCCCGCATGTCGCCCAGGTGCCGCTCCACTTGCACCCGCCGTTCGGCGAGCGTGTCCTGATCCAGCCGCAGTTGTTCCATGCGGCGAGCCAACTCGACGGCGGTGTCGTCGCTCTTCTTCGCGGCCGCTTCCAGGTCCGCCTGCTTCTGGTCGATGCGGATCTCGCTCCGGCTCATCGCCTCCTTCAGCCCGTTCACCTTCGTCTGCCAGTCGATCACCTGGGCGCGGAACTCGCTCACCGCCAGCCGGTGTTCGCCGCGGGCGCGGTCCAGTTCGGTTTCGCGGTAGCGGAGGCGTTCGGTCTCGACCCGCAAGTCGTTCCGCAGGCTTTCGAGCGTGTCGCGGGTCTGGTTGGCGTAGGTGTGCAGTTCGCCCAACTGCCCACGCAGTACGTCGCGGGCGGCGGACAACTTCTGCAACGTGCCGCCGGCCTGGTCCTCCAGGTTCGGCGTCTGCGTCTTCAGCCGCTCAATCTCGGCGAGCGCGTCCGTCCGGAAGCGGTCGAGTTCCTTTTGGGCGGCGATGGTGCGGTCCACCAGCGTGGCCTGTTCGGTCTGCCACTTCTGCCGCGAAGCGAACAGTTCCTTCCGCCCGGCGGCCACGCTCCGACCGGTTTCGCGCAGGCGATCCACCTGTCGGGTGAGTGCCGCCTCGCGCTCGGCGAGCAGTTGCGCATTTCGCTGAAGCTCGGCCTCGCGGTCGTGCAACTGCTGCCGCGCGGTGGCGACGGCCAGTTCCGCCTTCTCGCGGTCGCCGCCGAGTTCCGCCTTCAGCCGCTCAACCGCCAGCCGGTCGTCGGCCATCTTGAGCACGGCCGCGTCCAGTTCCTTCCCGCGGGCGGTCAGTTCCTCGCCCCGCTTCCGCAGTTGTTCCTGGAACGACACCCGCGCGTGGTCGGCGTCCGTCAGCGTCGATTCGCGGCTGTGGACGGCCGTGCGGTCGGCCTCCAGCCGCTGTTGAAGGTCGATCACTTGGGCCGTCTTCGCCTTCAGCACGGCGGTCTGTTCGGCCATGTCCGCGGAGCGCTGGTCGAGGTCGAGTTCCCGCTGGCTCAGTCGCTCCTGCTCGGCCGTCAGTTGCTCACGCTGTTGCCCCAATTCCAGTTGCGTCAACTCGATCCACTGCCGCTGTTCGGCCATCACCCGTTCGGCTTCGGCGTTCGTGCTGTGGTACTCGCCGAGCGACGCCCGCAGGTGTTCGGCGTCCCGCAGCCGCTCGTCCAGATCCCGGTGGGCGGTGTCGATCCGCACGCGGTCGGCGGTGAGCGCCGCCGCCTCGCGGTGCAAGTCCTCTTCGTGCCGGTCAAGCCGCACCCGCAGCACGGCCAGGCTCGCCTGCTGGGCCTCCATCTGGGCCGACCGCTCGGCCAACTGCACCGCGCGTTGCTCACTCTCGCGCTTCGCCTTGGCCAACCGCTCATTCTCGCGGGCCTGTCGCTCCTGCTCGGCGTCGGTGCGGCGGACGTGGTCTTCCAACTCCATCGCGTCGCGGGTGAGTTGCTGAACGCGGGCGTCGATCTCGGCGGCTCGGTGGTCGAGTTGAAGTTGGCGGTCCTCCACCGCCGCCTGCCAGCGGTCGAGGCGCAACAAGTCGGCCGCATGCTTGTGCCGCTCGGTTTCCAGTTCGTGCCGGTCCTGGTCGAGCAACTCCCGCTGCCGCGTCAGTTCTGCATCTTGTGCGGCAGTCAGCGCTTCGGCTTCCGCCCGTCGCTCGTCGTTCCACCGCCGCTCGGCTTCGATGGCCAGCCGCTCGCGGGCCAGGTCTGCCCGCATCTCGCCCAACTGCTGCCGCTGCACGTCCAGTTCGCGGACGGCCGCGTTCACCTGCTCCCGCTGGGCGTGCAG
The DNA here is from genome assembly GCA_031387445.1 of Planctomycetia bacterium. Lineage (GTDB taxonomy): Bacteria > Planctomycetota > Planctomycetia > Gemmatales > Gemmataceae > JALHQU01. Next base: position 1,003 of record JANNDF010000893.1, on the reverse strand, counting down.
GTCGGCCATCCGCGGCTCGAAGTTCCGCAGTTCGTCTTCGAACCGGAGGCGACGTGTGGCCGCCTCCGCCTCGAACTCCCGCAACCGCGTCTCGTGGTGAACCTCCAACTCCATCCGCCGGCGGCGGAACTCCATCTCCATTTCCGCCACCCGCCGTTCCACTTCGGCCGTGACGTACCCCTGCAACCGCTCGGCTTCGGCATCAAGCTCCGCCCGCCGGCGGGTCCACTCCGCCTCGCTCGTACTCTGCCGCTCCTGAAACGTACTCGTCGCCCCGCGGACCACCTGCTGCATCTGTTCGAGTTGCTCCCGCCGTTCGCGGTACTGCTCGAACAGACTCTGCCGGATCTCGGCCATCTCCGCCCGCACCTTCGCCGCTTCCTCCTCGCGGGCGGCGACCTCCTGCTCCCGCTTGGTCAGCCACGCCTCGCGGTCGGCCTGCCGCGTGCCCGCCGTTACCGACTCCTGAATCTGCCGCACCTCGGCCTCGATCTCCTGCCGCCGGCGGTACCACGCCACCCGATCCGCCTCCAGTTCCTTCGCGTGCTGGGCCAGTTGTTCGCGGTACTGGTCGAGAGCGGCCTTTTCGCGGCCGTGCTGATCGGGGGCAACGGCGGTCGTGGGCTGTTGAACCGGCCTGCTCGACACCTCGTGGAACGTCGGCCGCAGGTGCCCTTTGCCGTTCACGTTCACCACGATGTCGGCGGAGCCGATGGCGACGCGATCCGAACTGTGAACCCACACCGGGTCGGAGCCGGACAGCGGGCGGCCGTTGAGCAAGATGGGAAACGCGGGGGAAAGGCGGCGGACGAACACGCCGTCATTCGTTCGGCCGAATTGTGCGATGACCGGCGGCAGGTGCGAACCGGGCAACCGCACGTCGCACCCGCTCGCCCCGCCGACGAGGAACTCGCCGCGGGTCAGGTCGTACCCGACGGCCCGAGCGGACCCGACGCGTACGTCCAGCCGCACCTCGGGGGGGCGGTGGGCGTCGGCCGAAGCG
>JANNDF010000868.1:0-1089 GCA_031387445.1 Planctomycetia bacterium | reverse complement strand
GGCACCCTCCCTGACGGTCGGGTCTCCGCTGAATATCCTGACTGTGTGAGTCGCCCCCGCCGCTGGTCTGCATGCTGAAGAAACGTGTGATCGCCGGTTCGCTCATGGCCGCCGGCATCGGTGCCATCCTCGTCGGCGACGCCTACCTGAAGGACTACGTCTTCGGGTTCGCCTTCTACCCGTTCCTGTTCGCCTTCACCCTGGCCGCCGGCTACCTGGCCACCCGCGAGCTGGTGGGCATCATCCCCCAGCCGAACCGCCCGCTGCGGTGGGTGTGCGCGGTCGGCGTGCTGCTCATGCTCGGCAGCCACTTCGTCCTGGCCGCCGTCCACCCGCACATCATGAAGTCGCCGGACGAGTGGGACCCGCAGGGGTGGAAGCTGCCCGCGTACGTGTCCGGCGGGTTCATCCTGTTCACCTTCCTGGTGGAGATGTGGCGGTATCGCGCCACCGGGCACAGCGTCACCAAGGTGGCCCACTCGCTGTTCGTGTTCGCCTACCTGGGGGTGCTGCCCAGCTTCTTCCTGAAGCTGCGGTGGCTGGTGTTCGACGACCCGGCCGAGCGGGGCAAGCTGCTGCCGAACACCACCGGGCTGATGCTCGCCCTCACCATCTTCGTGCCCAAGTGCTGCGACATCGCCGCCTACTTCATCGGCCGCTTCTTCGGCCGCGTGCAGGCGGTGCCCCTGCTCAGCCCGAAGAAGACGTGGGCCGGGTTCATCGGCGGGTTCGGCGGGGCGGCGGTGGCCGCCGTCCTCCTCATGCTCGTCGGCCGCGCGCAAGGGGTGGAGGTGTTCGCCGCCGGGTGGCTGGGGTGGGTGGTGGCCGTCCTGTTCGGCGTCGTCCTCGGGTTCGCCGGCATCCTCGGCGACCTGGCCGAGTCGCTCATCAAGCGGGACGCCAACGCCAAAGATTCGGCCCAGACAGTGCCCGGCTTCGGCGGCCTGCTCGACGTGTTCGACTCGGTCCTGTTCGCCGGCCCGGTGGCCTACCTGTGGTTCAGCGGCCAGTACTGGCTGAGCACACTGCGGGCGGGTTCTTGATCCGGGCGAGCCGAGCGGTGTGAGCCGCCGGGTGTCGGTCCGAACC
>JANNDF010000864.1:0-4516 GCA_031387445.1 Planctomycetia bacterium | reverse complement strand
CACCAGCGCCCGCACCTTCCGCATCTCCAGTTTGAACGTCAGCCCGGTTTGGTTGGCCAGGTTTTGCAGCACCTTCTCCGGGTCGCGGTCGGCGGCGCGGGTCTTGTCCGTCGCCGGATACTGGTCGTGGAAGGTGATTGTCACCGGCACCGCCTTCTTGCCCAAATCCGACTCGTCGATCAACCGCCGGCCGACGAACTTGGCCAACTCGGCGGGGAAGTCCCGCGTGTCGCCGAGCAGGCTGTTGGTGATGGCCTGCTTCTCGGCGGCGAACAGGTGGACGACCGAGGCGGTGTCGTGGGGCCGCGAAGGGTCGGCCGGCGGGTCCGCTTTCAGCGTGTGCTTGCCACTGATGACCACCACTTCTCGCTCCGCGTCCTCGAACGTCAGTGACAGCTTCACCCCGCACTTGGCCGCAAGCTCTTTCTCCAAGCCGGCCGCCATATCGGTCGGGGAAGCCGCCGCCCGCACCACGACGTCGGCGTCCAAGATGGTGGAGTCGAGCAGCCAGTGCGGGTCGGCCACGTACGCCATGTCGAACCGCAGGGCGTGCTGGAAGAACAGGGCGAGCGGTTTGCCGGACGTGTCCGATCCGGGCGATTTGCGGTCGGTGAAGGCGTTCGCTGACAACGGCCGGCCGTCCTTGATCTTCACCGTCACCGCCATCAGCCGATCGGCGGTCGGCGGGGCGGGGTTGATCCCGCGGCCGGCTTTGTACTGGGTGTACACCTCCTCCCGCTCGTCCGCGAACGGGGCGGGGATCAACTTCAGCACCTCGCCGCCCTTGAGGGAGTACGACTTGTCGGGTTCGCCTTTCTTCTCCGGCGGCTTGGCCTTCGGGTCCTCTTTTTCGCGGGTGAGTTCGATCAGGATGACGTGCCCGCGGCCGGGCGGGCTGTCCTTCGCGTTGAACCCCTTCGGCCGGCCGGGGGTGAGGAAGTACATGGCCACCTTCAGCGTGTCGGCGTCAAGTTCGTACACGCACTCGTTGTCCGCGCTGGTCAGCTCCTTCGGGCTGGTCGTCTGGTCGAGCTTGAACGGCTTGGTCTGCTCGTGGCGGGTCTTCGGGTCGTCCGCAATGAACGTCACCCAGGTGAGTTCCGTGTCGGTGAACGTGAGGGCGTGCTGGGCCGGCTGGTGTTTGGCCCCCGGCGGCACCGGGAACGGCGGATCCCAGGTGATCGCCTTCGTCACCCACTTGCCCTGAAGCAGTTTGGCGTCGTCGGGCTTCTTCCCCTCCTTCGCCGGCGTGGGGGCTTTCACGGACGGCTTGTCGTCGGCGAGACCCTTCGCCATCACGCCGACACTCACCCCGCACGCCAGCAGCACGCCGGCCAGCACCGCCCCCGCCTTCAGCTTGTTCCAGAGCAACATCTTGGACACCTCCGAGGCCAGTTGTGTGACCACGCCGGACGACTCGCCCACGGCCGCGCGCACGGCGGCGTCGGCCAACACCTCCGGCACCGCGAACGCCTGATTCCCCAGCACCACCGCCACCGCCCCGGCCGCGAACCCGCGGGCCGTCAGCCGCTTCGCCAGCATCCGGTGGGCGGTGGCCAGCCGACTGCTGATCGTGCCTTCGGGGATGCCCAACCGTTCGGCGGCGTCTTTGCGGCTCACGCCGTCCAGTTCGCACAGCACCACCGGCTCGCGGTACTTGTCGGGCAGTTTGGAAAGCTCGTCGTCCAGCACGCGGGTGAGTTCGCCGGCGTCCGCCGACTCGGGCCGGGTTGCCTTCCCCTCTTTCGCCCGCCGTTTGGTGGCCATCGCACGAGCCTTCAGAGCGGTGTGGAACGCGACCCCGTACAGGAAGTTGCCGACGCACGAGCGGTCGGTGAGCGAATGGGCCTTCCGCACCAGCACCATGAACGCGGCCTGGAAGGCGTCGTCGGCGTCAGCGGCGTTGCCGAGCACGCGGCGACAGGTGCCGAACACCATGCCGGCGTGCCGCCGCACGAGCACCGCGAACGCGGCTTCATCGCGGGTGGCGAGGAAGCGGGCGAGCAGTTCGCCGTCGGGGGCGGGGTCCGGGGCGAGGCGGGCCGCCGCCCGCCGCAGGCCGGTGCCGAGTGCCGTCGTCATGCGTAGCTCGCCTGGCGGGGTGTTGAAGTGATGTTCCCCGCCCGCGGCCGATTCGTCGATAAAAAATCCCGCACCCGTTCCGAGGTCCGCCATGCGTGCCGTCGTCGCCCTGTTGCTGCTCCCCGTTGCCGCCTTCGCCCTGGAGCCGAAAGACGTCTTCGTCGTGTGCAACAAGGACGTGAAGGAGTCCCGCGAGGTGGCCGACCACTACGTGGCCAAGCGGAAAGTGCCGGCCGAGAACGTCATCGAGCTGAGCCTGCCGAAGGGCGAGGACATCAGCCGGGAGGACTATGACACGAAGCTGGCCGGCCCGCTGCGCACGGCACTGAAGGACAAGAAGGACGCCTGCAAGGTGCTCCTGTGCGTGTACGGTGTGCCCCTGCGGGTGGGGCCGCAAAAGCCTTCGAAGGACGAACAGGCGCAGCTCGACAAGCTGAAGCCCGAACTGGACGAGGCGCGGAAGAAGGTGGAGGCGTCGAAGAAGGACAACAAGCCCGAGGACGCGGCGGCCGACCAGCGGACGGTGGACCGGCTCGCCCGGCAGATGGTCGCGTTGCAGCACGACCAGAGTACCGCCGCCGTGGACAGCGAACTGATGCTCCTCTGGTGGGCCAAGTACGACACCGCCCGCTGGCAGATGAACCCGCTGTACTGGCAGCTCTCGGAGGACGAGCGGAAGAAGGCCGACCGCACGCTCCTCACCTGCCGGCTGGACGGCCCGACGCCGGACATCGCCAAGCGGCTGGTGGACGACGCACTGACCGCCGAGGCGAAGGGGCTGAAGGGCAAAGCCTACTTCGACGCCCGCGGGCAAAAACTCGACGTGAAGAACCCGCAGCAGTGGACCGGCTACCAGGGGTACGACGAGTCGTTCCGCGAGGCGGCCGAACTGATGCGGAAGGCCGAGTTCGACGTGATCCTGGACGACAAAGACCCGGTCTTCCCGAAGGACTCGTGCCCGGACGCGGCGCTCTACGCCGGCTGGTACTCGCACGCCAACTTCGTGGACAGCTTCACCTTCCCGACCGGCGCGGTGGCGTGGCACCTGGCCAGCAGCGAGGCCACGACGCTGCGGAACAAGGATTCGAAGGTGTGGTGCCCGAACCTGCTGAAGAAGGGCGTGGCGGTGACGATGGGGCCGGTGGGCGAGCCGTACACGGTGGCCTTCCCGAAGGCGAGCGAGTTCTTCGGCTTCCTGGCGACCGGCAAGTACACGGTGGCCGAGTGCTACGCCCGCACCACCATCCTCACCAGTTGGATGATGACGCTGGTGGGCGACCCGCTGTACAACCCGTTCGCCAAAGACCCGAAACTGAAAGACGACGACGTGTTCGCCAGCCCGAAGGGCAGCAAGGTGGTCAAGTAGGTTCGTCCTCGTCCGGCAGGCGGCCGTGTTCGACCAGATAGCGGTAGTCGGCCGGGCTGGCCTCCCAGGCAGCGCGGTAAGCCCGTTCGAGTGGCACCTCGACGAACTCGTCGGTGTCGATCCAGGCGGGCATGTCCGGGATGGCCGCCCCCGCCCGCAGCGGTTCGATGTCGGCCCGAACCGCCGTGCCGGTGTCCGCCGCCCGGTATGCGGCGAGCAGGAGCGGTTCGTCCGCCGGCAGGGCGAACGGCACGTCGTCGAACCCGTCCCAGATGAGCTTGTGCAGCGAGTGCGGGTCGCGGGGGCCGGGCGGGAATGGGTCCACGAGCAGCACATGAACGCCCGCCCGCAGGAAGTCGTGCGTCTTCTCGACGAAGGCGTTGATCGCGTGTCGGCTCGCCTTGTTCCCCGGCGACACGACCTCGATGACGCACACCACCTCGCCCAGGCGGTGGCGGATGGCCACCCGGTTCGCCTTCTTCGCCAATCGGTCGGCCTCCGCCTCGACGGTCAAGCGGGTGCGGGGCAGCGTGGCCGTTCCCCCCGGCCGCGGGCGTTTCGGCTTCCGTCGCCGCTCGACGGTCAGCACGTCCGGCTCCACCCCGCCGGTGGACTGCTCGATCAGGGCGGACAGACCAGGAGGGAGAAGCGGGTTGAGCGATTTGCAGATTTCGGCCGTCCACTGCTGGTGGAAGTGGTGGTAGATGGTCGGCTCGACACGGGTCCAGTCGTGCATCGGCATGGCGGCGCCCTCGGCCCCGACATCATACCAGATCGGTCGCGTCACGCCCGCCAGAAGCGGCCCAGGTCCCGCGCGAGGAAGTGCCGGAATCCCGTGACGGCCTCACGACTCTTGGCCGCGTCGGCGTACCGTCCGCGGACGCGCCGGGCCGTGGCCTGGATCGCCTGCGTGGCGAGTTGCAACGGCGTGTCGAGTGTGACCAGCAATTTATAAAGGGCCAGTTTCCACGGCTTCACGCCCGCCTTGCGGAGGTACTGCACGTACCCCACCGCGACGTTCCCCGCCACGAACCCGTAATTCGACTTGCTCGAGACCCGGCCGTAGTG
>JANNDF010000860.1:0-2314 GCA_031387445.1 Planctomycetia bacterium | reverse complement strand
GACGCCGGCGGTTCCAGGAACACAGCCCTGGGTCATCTGCGGGCCGATTTCACTTCCACCTTGCCGTGCCCGAGGTAGTCGTCGGTGACGGCGTAGTTATTGAACCGCAGGGTGTAGCTCTCCTCGAACCAGTCGCGGATGTGCGGGACGGCGGCCGGATCGTAGGCCGGTTCGACGCACACCGTCGGGCCGTACCGCACGCGGCGGATCTCCCCGTGTTCGACGATCAACTCGCCCGCCTTGAACACGTACCGCGGTAGCTCGAACATTGCCCGCCGGTCGGCGTGCGGTGTGTACACGGTGATGTCCGCATCGGCCCCAACTCCGAGGTGCCCTTTATGCGTCAGGCCCAGCATCTTCGCCGGCCCCGCCCGCGTGATAATGGCGATCTCGTTCATTGTGTACTCGCGTTCAAGCTGAGCTAGCACGCACCGCTCCTTCACCTTCACCGGCAGTCGCTTCAACGCCTCCCGCCGGTAGTCGCGGCTCATCAGCAGCGCGATGATCTCCGGGTACGCCACGAAGCTGCCGCCGTTCGGGTGGTCGGTGCTCATGGCCACCCGCCACGGGTCGGCCACCAGCAAGTACCACTCTAACCCGATGGCCCATTGCAGGGCGTTCACGAGCGACTTCTCTTTGTAGGTGATGGGCACGATGCCGCACCCGCCCTCGCACTCGGTGTCGCCGTTGAACCACTTGCGGCCGGTCACGCGGTGCAGGTAGTGACCGAGCGGGCCGTCGCCGGTCATGCTGGTGGTTTCGCCGAACACCACCTGCCCCACGTCCACGGTGATGTTCGGGTGCGTGTTGACGTACTCGGCCAGTTCCGTCACCTTGCTGCAAAACGTCCCCTGGTCGTCCGGCCCGCCGCCGTAGCTGTGAAACTGGATGTGCGTGAAGTGCCCGCGGCGGCCGTCCACCGCCTGCATGGTGTCGAGTGTGGTCGTCCAGTTGCCCGGCATGCCGAGTTGGTTGCAGTGGATGTGGGCGGCGTGCGGCAGGTTCAGTTCATCGGCTGCCGCCGCGATTCCCTGCACGATCTGCCGCGGACTGACACCGAACCCCGGCACGATGTCGTCGAGCTTCGCCATCCCGCTCCCGCCCTGCTTCCACACCTCCACCCCGCCGGCGTTCACCACCTTCAGCGCGTACCCCTTCGTGGCGCCCAGCAGCCAGCCGCAGAAGTCGCGCAGGCGTTCCGTTTCCCCCGCCGCGATCTGCTTCATGGCGTAGTGGTTGTTCCCCACCAGCACGTAGAAGCCCTTGTCGATCACCGGCGTGTCGTGGAACTCCTCGTGCGTGTGGCGGGCGCCGAGCGGGGGAATGGCGGCATCGAAAACGGTGGTGTAGCCGAGGCCGGCGTACAGGTAGCCGGTCACGAACGTGGTCGGCGTGCTGCCGGTGGTGCCGCTGCGGAGGAGTTCGGTGCGGCGGAACGGGGGCGAGTCGCGGCGGTCTTCGGGGCGGAGCTTGCGGGCGACGTTCACCTTCGGCCCGGCGATGTGGGCGTGCATGTCCACCCCGCCGGGCATGACCACCAGCCCGGACAGGTCGAACGTGCGATCCGGCAGGTCGTGGTCCGGAGCGGAGACGATGACGCCGTCCCGCACCCACAGGTCGCGGACCTGGCCGTCGATGCCGTGGAGCGGGTCGTACACCGTCCCACCGGCCAGCTTGAGCAATGGCATGAGGGGGATTGTACCGAGCGGGGTCAGAGCAGCTTGCGGAGGAATAACCCAATCAGCGACCAGTGCACCAGCACGAAAAAGACAGCCATGGCTCCGCCGCCCATCGTGGGCCACCACCCGGCCCGGTCCACCCGTCCCATCTTCATCCCGAGCCAGTTCCGGTAGGCGAGTACCACCGCGACAATACCGCAGGTTTGCCCGACTGCGACCACGGGCAAGCCACTGGCCAGGAAAGGCCAGATGCTCTGAACAGTACCACTCCAGAAGTACCCCGAGCAAGAAAGCGTTGGCCAGCCGACGCACCACGACAGTGCACAGATCAAGACGAGTACCTTGATTCTGTTGCTGCGGTGAGGGGCAACTCCGTCCGGGAGCGGGGAGCAGTTGTCACCGGGTTCGGCTAACGAGGCACAAGTTTGGCACTCCACGGCGTCAGGGCGGAGCCGCTTGGTGCGGTTCGGGCAGCGTTTGGTGTCGGGATCGGCGGACATCGCGCGGTCCCCGGTGATGTGGGGATGATACGCCAGAACTCTTGTAGGGCGGGTCGAGCGGGGACCGCAACCACGAACTCGGTCGTGCCGAAGCCAGTGGCACCCGGCCACCGCGACGACCCGCCGTGCGAAAGA
>JANNDF010000851.1:0-9558 GCA_031387445.1 Planctomycetia bacterium | reverse complement strand
TCGTGTATCACCAGGGGGCTGACGCCCCCCGCTCGCCCGGAGTTCGTGTATCACCAGGGGGCTGACGCCGGGCCGTTCGCCCTGAGGAACCCTCTCTATGCGCACCCGGCACAAGCCGCCCACGCTGGTCAGCATGTGGATGCTGGACGTGTTCTGCTGCGCCCTCGGGTGCATGATCCTGCTGTTCGTGCTGGCCACCGTGCAGGCCCAACTGACCGCCATGCAGGTGCGGCTGCGGACGGCGCAAGTGGAGCAGTCGGACGAGCGGGTGCGGGCACTGTCGTCCGAGTTGTCCGCCGCCCGCGACCAGTTCGACAAGACGAGCAAGCAGTTCAACTCGGAAGTCGCCGACCTGAAGGGCAAGCTGGCGGTGGTGACGGCCGACCGCGACAAGACCGCCCTCGCACTGAAGGACGCCAACGCCGACCTGAGTGCCACCCGCGACCGCCTGACCACCGCCAACGCCGAGTTGGTGCTGTCGGCGGCATTGGAGAAGCAACTTCAGGACGAACTCCAGAAGAAGGCGGACCGGGTGGCGAAGCTCGACGACACGCTGGCCAAAGAGCGGGCGGAAGAAGACCGGCTGTTGAAGCTCGTTCGCGGCCTGGAGCAGTCGGCCGACGAGATGAAGTCGGCCAGGAAGACGGCCGACGAGGCGCTCACCGACCTGAACGCCAAGTACCGTCTGTTGCAGAAGGAATCGACCGACACGGCCGCCGCACTCAAGGCGGTCGGCAAGATCGACGACGAACTGGCCGCCGCCCGCGGCGTCATCAAGGACTTGACGAAGAAGTACGACGACCGCAACGCCACCATCATCGACCTGGAGAACAAGAACCAGGGGCTGAAAGAGAAGACCGACAAGCTGAAGGCCGAGAGCGAGACCCGGTTCGCCGGCGTGGCCATGACCGGCAAGAAGGTGGTGTTCGTGGTGGACATCTCCGGCAGCATGAAGCTGGTGGACGAGAAGACGGCGGCGAAGGACAAGTGGCCGGGGGTGGTGAGTACGGTCGGCAAGGTGATGCGGAGCCTGCCCGACCTGGAGCAGTATCAGGTGGTGGTGTTCAGCCGCACAGCCAAGTACCTGATCGGCAACGGCGAGTGGCAGACGTTCAAGGGCGCGGAGAGCGTAAAGGACGTGACCGACAAGCTGACCGCCACCGAGCCGGCCGGCGACACGAACATGTACGAGGCGCTCGACCTGACGTTCAAGCTGCGGGCGACCGGGCTGGACACGGTCTACCTGTTCTCCGACGGCCTGCCCACCAGCGGCAGCACCGGCCTGACCCCCGATCAGGAGAAGCAACTGACGGCCGACCAGAAAATCCCGCTGCTCGCCCGGCACGTGCGGGGCATGCTGAAGGACGTGTGGAACCGCGAGGAGAACGCGAAGCGGGTGCGGCTGAACGCCATCGGCTTCTTCTACGAGTCACCCGAGGTGGGTGCGTTCCTGTGGGCGCTCGCCCGCGAGAACGACGGCAGCTTCGTCGGCATGAGCAAGCCGTGACGGGCGGGTGAACGGGTGGCACGTCGCGTACAACATCTCCTTTCCTCCGTGCCGCGATCACTATGCCCCCGTCGTACACCGCCGTCTCCCGTCCTCGCTCGCTGGCCGCGTTCGACCGCGCCAAAGCCCTCATCCCCGGCGGGGTGAACAGCCCGGCCCGCGCGTTCGGTGGGGTCGGCGGCTCGCCCCTGTTCATCGACCGCGCCGACGCCCAGTACCTCTACGACCTCGACGGCCACAAGTACCTCGACTTCATCGGCTCGTGGGGGCCAATGATCCTCGGCCACTGCCACCCGAAGGTGGTCGAGGCCACCACCGCCGCCCTCCGTCGCGGCACCAGCTACGGCGCGCCGTGCGAGGCCGAATCGCAACTCGCCGAACTGGTCATCGACGCCGTGCCGTCGATTGAAATGGTGCGGTTCGTGAGCAGTGGCACCGAAGCGGCGATGAGCAGCATTCGCCTCGCCCGCGGGTTCACCGGCCGCGACATCATCGTCAAGTTCGCCGGCTGCTACCACGGGCACGTCGATGCGCTGCTGGTGAGTGCCGGCAGCAGCGCCCTCACGCTCGGCGTGCCGAACAGCCCCGGCGTGACCGCCGGCACCGTGAAAGACACGGTGGTGCTGCCGTTCAACGACCCGCAGAAGTTGGCGGATCTCTTCGCGGCGAAGGGCGATCAGATCGCCGGCGTGATGCTCGAACCGGTTGTCGGCAACATGGGCCTGGTGGTGCCCACCGCCGAGTTCCGCAAGGCCCTCCGCGACCTGACGCACCAGCACGGGGCGTTGCTCATTTACGACGAGGTGATGACCGGCTTCCGCCTGAGCTACGGCGGGGCGCAACAACTGCTCGGCGACACGCCGGACGTGACGGCCCTCGGCAAGATCATCGGCGGCGGGTATCCGGTGGGGGCGTACGGCGGGCGGAAGGACGTGATGGCGAAGGTGATGCCGGCGGGTCCGGTGTTTCAAGCCGGCACGCTCTCGGGCAACCCGGTGGCGATGGCGGCGGGGATTGCCACACTGACGGAGTTGAAGACCAACCCGCCGTACCAGCGGCTCGACGCGATGAGCGCGAAGATCGAAACCGGGCTGACGGCGGCGTGCAAGGCGGCGAACATCCCGTATCAGTTCAACCGTGTGGGCAGCATGTGGACGCTCTTCTTCACCGGCACGCCGGTGACGGACCTGGCCACCGCCACCACCTCGGACACCGACCGCTTCGCCCGCTTCTTCTGGGCGATGATGGACCGCGGCGTGTACTTACCGTGCAGCCAGTACGAAGCGGCGTTCACGAGTGCGGCGATGACGGACGAGGATGTGACGACGACGGTGAAGGCAGCGACGGAGAGCGTATTCACCCTCTCCCCTTGAGGGAGAGGGTCGGACGGGGCGCAGCCCCGGACGGGGAGAGGGGTGGTAAAGAGCATGACTGTACCCCTCTCCCCGGTTCGTGCTTCGCACTCACCGACCCTCTCCCTCAAGGGGAGAGGGTGACATCGCTCACGCCGCCAAACGCTCGCGTAATTTCGGCATCTGCGGACACCGCTTCGCCAGCCACTCCGTCACCGCCGCTGCGGTCAGCCGTTCGGTCACGTCGAGTTCGCCGCTCATCCGCGGAAACTTGCGGGCGACCTCCCAGCCGGCGCGGTACGTCAGCTCGCCGAGCAGCACCACCCGCTCGCCCTTCACCAGCGGCAGTACCGTCGGCGACCGCTCGCCCCACACCCACGAGTCCGACCCGCTGAACCCGCGCGGCAGAGTGCCGTCCGGCCGCAACGCCGACGGGTGGAACAACTGCCAGCGGGCGAGGAACACGCTCGCGTCCGGGTCGGGGCGGGAATCGCGGCAGGCGTCCACGATGCGGGAGTCGGGCTGCGGGCCGGTCCACTCATTCGCCAGCAGCACGTGCAGTTGGTGAACCTCGGCCACCCCGCGGATGACCACCCGCACCCCCGTGCGGCTCGCCGGGTGGATCGCCAGCACCACCTGATCGTCCGGCACGGCCAGAAGGTCGCTCAGTTCCTTCGCCGCCGGCAGCACGTCGGCCAACTCCGCCGCCCGTTCCTTTAGCCCGTCAACCGCCCGTGCCATCCGCCGGGCCGTCGCCGCGGCGGGGAGCAGCGTCAGGGCGTCGTCGAACATGTCGGGCAGCGCGTCCCACGCCCGCAGTTCGGCCGGCATCTTCGGGGCGAGGGCGTCGAGGTGCGGTTGGGGGAAGGTGGCTTTTTCGGTAGACGGGGTGTCGAAGAAGAAGAGCGCCGGCACGCCCCACCGGCCGGTGGTGCGGGCGTGTCGCTTGCGGCACTCGGCGATCAGCCGGGCCGACGCGACAAGTGCGTCACGCAGGCGGGTGAACAAGGGGAGGGCAGCGTAGCCGGGGTCGAAGGTCGGTCGCGGGGCGGGGGCGATCAGGCCCGCGGACGGGAAAGTCAACAAGCTGCTGGTCACTGGTGGTGCCCTCCGTGGCGCACAGCTATTTCCGCATGCCCGGCGGGCGATGTCAACCCCACCGCGGCGGGGAAAAGCGGACTCCGGTTGACCCGTTCGAAAGGTGTCGGCATAACCGGCGGACGCGATTCGCGGAGGGTACGACGTGCGCAAACTACTCCTGCTCGGCGGAACGGTGGCGGCGGTCATGGCACTCGGGTGTGGGCCGGAGCCGCAAGCGAACGCTCAGGCGCCCGCGCCGGCCACCAAACTGGCCGCCGGCGACCCGCCCGCCCCCACCCCGAAGGAGTGGGTGGGCGTGTGGTCCCCGAAGTCGTGCCTGTGCGACGGGGCCGAAATGATGGGCGACGCCAAGAGCCGCGACACCATCCGCCTGTCCGTCGAGAACGGCGAGTACAAACTGTACGTCATCACCGACCCGGTGGAGTTGGTCGGCAAGCGGCTGTCGGTGGCGACGCTGACGGTGGACGAGAAGGGGGGCACGTTTGCCCTCACCATCGCCAGCGGGCTGGGCGAGGGGAAGAAGGTCCACGGCATTTACGAGGTGACGGCCGACACCCTGAAGCTGTGCTACGGTCCGGCCGACAAGACCCGCCCGGCCAAGTTCGAATCGACCAAAGGCAGCGGGCTGTTCCACGAGGAGTGGGCGCGGGTGAAGCTGAAGAAGTGAGGTGGCTGATAGGGTGGGTCGCTCTCGCCGAGAGCGACATTGAACCGGCTCTCGGCGAGAGCCGGCCACCCTATTCATCCGGCGTCAGCGTAATCACCTCGTCCGCCGGCGGGCGGTGGGCGGTCCACGTCGCCTCCACGCGTTCGAGCATCGTCGCCTCCCACGCCGCGTCGTAGCTCATGCGTGCCGCCGTCGGGTGCGCCGGCTCGGCCCAGCGCTCCAGTTCGTCCGCCACCACTTCGGCCGACTGCGGGCGGTCCTCCGGCCGCTTGTTCATCATCCACCCGATGACCGCCGACAGGTCTGCCGGCACGTTCGCGTTCAGCGCCACCAGCGGGAGCGGATCGACCGTCTGGTGCATCCGGATCTTCTCGCGGGTGGTGGCCGCGGGAAAGGGCGGGCGGCCGGCGAGCGTGAAGTACAGGCTGCACCCGAGCGAGTAGATGTCCGTCTCGGCCCCCACCGCGACGGCGTTCGTCGCCTGTTCGGGCGGCAGGTAGTCGGCCGTGCCCAGCGTGTACCCGCGACCGCCGATCACCTCGGCGTCGGCGGCGGTCGGCCTCTCCCCGCGGCGAAGAGCAAAGCCGAAGTCGAGCAGCGTGCCCCGGCCGGTGGACGACAGGATGACGTTACTCGGCTTCACGTCACGGTGGATGAACCCGGCGGCGTGGGCGGCATACAACCCGCAGGCCACGTCCGCAAAGGCCCGGGTCGTCCGCGGCACGCTCAGCGGCCCCTCGGCGTTCACCGCCCCGCGGATCGTCTTGCCGGGGGCGTAGCTGAGGGCGATGTAATGCACCCCGTTGTGCTCCCCGCTGTCGAACGTGCGGACCAGGTGCGGGTGCGGGGGGACACGGCGGCCCAGTTCCATTTCGCGGCGGAAGCGGGCGAGGGTGCGGGGTTCGTCCTTCGCCCGCTGCGGGGAGAGCACCTTCAGCGCGACCACACGCGGGGTCGATTCCCCGGCCGGGCGGCGGGTGTCGCGGGCCAGGTACACGATCCCACTCCCCCCGCGGGCGATCGGGCAGAGCAACTGGTACGGCCCGATCACCAGCCCCTGCCACCGCCCGGCGAGCAGTTTGTGCGCCTGAAACTGCGTGAGCAGCCCGGCCGCCCGCAGCCGTTCGGCGAGCGCCTCCGGCGTGGGCACACTCCCGAAGGCGTCCACGAGCGACCGCTCGGCCAGCCGGCTCCGCACCACCGCGTCGGCGAACGCGGCCACCGCCGGGGGAGGGGTCATGACGCCCCCCGGGATGTGAAGACTTCGCCATTCCGCCATCCGTTCGGGTGGAATTTTCGCCCGGCGGGGCGATAATCCACCATTCCCAGTTCACCACCCGTCCCCGTCCGGTTGACCCGATGACCAAGCACATGCAGCGGGATCAGGAGCGGTTGCAGGCGCTCGTGCTGAAAATGGCCGGGTGTGTGGAGGCGGCCGTTTACGCCGCCACCCGCGCCTTGCGGGAGCGGAACCCCGACTCGGTCGCCGGGGTGATCGGCGGGGACACCGAGATCGACCTGCTGGAAAACGAGGTGTTCGAAGAGTGCCTGAAGATGCTGGCCCTGCACCAGCCGGTGGCGGTCGACCTGCGGCGGACGACGGCGGTGATGCTCATCAGCACCGACCTGGAGCGGATGGGCGACCTGGCCGTGGGCATCGCCGAGCGGGCGGTGGAACTGGCCGCCCCGCCGCACTTCCCCATCCCCGAGCGGCTGGCCCACATGACGGCCGTGGCCACCGACATGGTCCGCCGCGCGCTCGACGCGTTCGTCAACCAGAACGCCGCCGCCGCCCGCCAGGTGGTGCTCCTGGACGACGAGGTGGACGACGACAACCGCCACATCATCGAGTGGATCGGCGAGCAGATGAAGCAGTCGCCCGACCGCGTGCTGCCGGGCATCGCCATGTTCTCGGCCATCCGCCACCTGGAGCGGATCGCCGACCACGCCACCGCCATCGCCGAGGACGTGATCTACCTGGTGGAAGGGGAGATCGTCCGCCATCACCCGGAAGCCATCGGCCCGCCCGTCACGCCGGGGTGATCCACCGCCGCCCGTGCGGCCGCCACCGCCGCCGGGCTGGTTCGCCGGCCGCGCCCGTGGGGTTCGCTGAACGAGCCGTGCAGGTGTTCGCATCGGGTGAATTGTACCACCCCGCCGGCGGCCTCGGCCGTCACCCCCCCGCCGGGCATCACCTGAATCCGCCCCTTCGCCTGCTTCACCAGTGCTTTCAACGTCGGCAGGTGGTCCGGCGCGTTGCCAACTCCTCCGCTCGTGAGCACGCGGGCGAACCCCAGGCGGATCAACTCCTCGAGCGCCGTCGGCTGGTCGGCCACCTCGTCGAACGCCCGGTGGAAGGTGACGGGCACCGGCCCGCACAACCTGCGAATCCACTCGACCGTTGCGGTGTCGATCCGCCGATCCGGGGTGAGGTAGCCGAACACGAATCCGGCCGGAGAGAGGGGGAGGAACAGCTCGACCGCCCGGCTGATCGCCAGGTGATCGCGGGTGTGGAACACGAACCCGTCCGCGGACGGGCGGATCATCACCACCACCGGCAGCCGTGTCGCCCGCCACACCCGGTTGTACACGACCAGACTGGGCGTCCGCCCGCCGGATGCCAGGTCGGCACACAACTCCAGCCGGTCGGCACCGGCCTCGACGGCGGCGACGGCGTCGTCGACCGTCTGGACACACACTTCGAGTTGCACGCGGGGCATGGACGGCTCAGGTGGCACAGGCATTCCAGCCTATGGAACAGGGCACCCAGGCAGGAATGCCTGTGCCACCTGATTGTAACTCCCGCCGGGCCAACTTCCCCCGCGTTTGCCGGGCGGGTACACTTACCTCACGTTCGCGGAGGGGGTGTCATGAGACGAGCCGTGTGCGGCATGCTGGCCGCGGGGCTGGTGGTGGCGGTCGGCCTCTCGGCCCCGGTGCCGAAGCAGTCGGCGAAGCCGGAGCACGGGGAGAAGAACACGAACGCGCTCGTCACCAAGCACCACGACAAACTGGATCTGAAGGCGTCCTCCGACTGGGCACCGCAGTGGCCGGTCGGCCACCTGTTCGACGGGGATGAAAAGACCTCCTGGTACTCGAAAGACCCGGACACCACCGCCACTGGCAAGAACAACCCGGTGGTGACGGTGACGTTCCCCGAGGACGTCACCATCAAGCGGGTGACGGTGATGGGCAACCGCGACCCGCAGTACCTGACCGGCTACTTCGTCTCCGAGGGCACCGTCGAGCTGCTCGACAAGAACGACAAGGTGATCGTCACGCACGAGATGAAGGGGGCCGGCGAGAAGTTCGACTTCGACCTGAAGTTGGACAAGTTCCACACCGTGCGGGCGGTGCGGTTCACCATGACCAAGTCCGAGAACGGCTACTGCGGCCTGGGCGAGTTCATGGTGGAGTAGCAAGTGGGTGCCGCCTGCCGGGCAGTACCCCGATTACCTACCACCAAATCAGGCAGAGGCGTACATCGAGAAGCGCGAGCACGCAGTGCTTGGTGATCGTCACAGTGACGATCACCACCACGGCGGAAAGAACTTTCTGCCACCAGCCCAGGTTGCGTGCAACCCACGCGAACACCGCACAAGTCAGTAGCCACACGCCTATCGGAATGGTGTGGTAGCCTTCGGCGTCGATGACGAACCGGCTGCTTTCCCCGTGACCGATCTGCAAGTCTCCGAGCCAGAGTGCGTACGCGGGCAGGCCGATCGCCCAAGCCAACGCCCCGAATCCCAATGGGGCGAGGAGCATACTGAGGCCGAGACCCACGGCCGGCACTCCGACCATGCAGCCGACAAAGGCCACGGCGAATGCCAGACCAGCCAGAGCGATGCGGCGGAAACCGCTGGCATTCGACATCACGCGGAGCCTCCGATGCCGAACGGCGGCTGGGTCCGGCCCGTCGATACAGTTACACCACCGGATTGGTCAGTGTGCCCACGCCTCCGATCGTAATGCTCACCACGTCCCCCGGACTCAGGTTGAACTCGTCTGGCGGGACGATCCCGGTGCCGGTCATCAGGAACACGCCGTCCGGGAAGTAGTTCTCCTTCCCCAGCCACTCGGCCAAACTCGGCAGCGTGCGGGCCATCTGCGCCACACTCGTCGCCCCCTCGAACGCCACATCGCCGTTCCGCCGGATGACCAGCCGGATCTCGGCCGACGTGATGTTCGGGGCCGCGTCGGCCAGTACCACCACCGGGCCGAGTGCCGCGCTGCCGTGGTAGATCTTCGCCTGAGGCAGGTAGAGCGGGTTCTCCCCCTCGATGTCCCGGCTGCTCACGTCGTTGCCGACGGTGTACCCCACAATCCGCAGGTCGGGCGAAATGGCGAGCGTCAGTTCCGGCTCGGGCACGCTCCAGGTGGCATCCCGTCGCACGCGGATCGGGTCACCGGGGTGGCTCACCCGGCTGGGGGTGGCCTTCAGGAACAGCTCCGGCCGCGGGGCGGAGTACACCTTGTCGTAGAACTGCGCCGCCCCGACCGACTCCTCCTCGCGGGCGATCTTGCTCCGCTTGTACGTCACCCCGGCCGCCCACACCTCCTGGTCGTCGATGGGGGCGAGCAGCTTGAGGGCGGCGAGCGGGCGGGCAGCCGCCGGCACTTCCAACTCGCCCACCAGCCCGAACGGGTCGGACGCGAACAGGATGTCCGAGAGTGAATTGATGCCGGGGATGACGCCCAGGTCGATGGGCACCGCCTTGTCGCCGTCCACCCGCACCGCGCCGATGTCGCCCGCCGGGTACAGCACTTTCGCCAGATGCATGATGAAGGTTCCGCAGGGAGATGGGGGCAGTGTACGAAATGGGCAAGTCGGGTCTTCGCCGGGAACGACCTGTTAGAGCGGTTCTCAAGTCGGTGTCGCGTCTCGCCGAAAGTCGCTGCCCGCGCCCCCGGCGGGATTGAAGAACGACCCC
>JANNDF010000849.1:0-2387 GCA_031387445.1 Planctomycetia bacterium | reverse complement strand
CAGCACCCGGCCGGCTGACGCCGGCGGTTCCAGGTCTACTTCTTCCGCTCCTTCGGCAAATACTCCTTGGCGAACGCCTTGACCGCGTCGGCGATGTCGGCGGCGGTGGTGTCGAGCGCCTTCTTCGTCCGCTGGTCGCCGCCCATTTCCAACTGAATCGCGTCCAGCCCGGTGCCGGTGCCGTAGGTGCCGACCGTGTACCCGCCGTTGAAGCGCTTGTCTTCCGGGTCGGTCGAATCGCTCGCCGGGATCAGTTTGTACCCCTTCTTCTCCAGCCGCCCCTGCACGCTGTCCGGGCCGGTGATCGCTTTCGCCCCGAACCGCTCGTCCAGCAGCCTCACCGTCTTGCCGCCCTGCGTGCCGCGGAAGATGGCGTCGGCTTGCGCCGCCTGCCCGTGCAAGTCGAGCAGCAGCCCGCCCCCGTACTCGTCCTTCACCCGCTTGCACGCCCCCTTCACCGCCGCGTGGTAGGCGTCATAGGCCGGCTTCGCCCCGTCCGACTCATACGCCGTCTCCGCCGGGCGGTTCACGTCACAATACTTCCGCTCGAACCGGGCGACGATCAGGTGCGGCGGCTTACCCATCACCTTCTCGATGGCCGCGGCCACCTTCTCCGCCAGCACGTCGGTGTTGGTGTCATTCACCACCACAAACTTGGTCACGCCGTCGCCGGTGCGGTGCGGTACGCCCATCAGCGGTCGCCGCCCGCCGTGCGGGGCGGTCACGACGATCGGCAATGTTCCCTCCTGCACATGCACCAGCGGATCGGGGCCGGATTGCAGCACCGTGAACGCGGCGACGAGGGCGAACCCGGACATGGGGGAAACTCCGCGGTGAATGAGTCCCCAGGGCTTACGCCCTGGGCTATTGACTGTCGCCCCTTTAGGGCTTGAACATCACAGCCCCGAAGGGGCGGCATCCAATAGCCCAGGGTGTGAACCCTGGGTCAGAGTCAGGGGTGCGGAACGCGATGGACTGAATTACTTGCGCCGGTTATGCCGATTAACTGCGAGTGCCATTCTCCGAGGGTTTGGGCTATGCGACGACTGCTATTCGCCGGGTTCGCCCCGTTGTTCGCCGCCGCCGCCGTTGCCCAAGCCCCGCCCTTTGCGCCGACCAACCCGCGACCAGTTCACCAACTGTTCCCGACGCACCCGGCGATGAACCCGACCCACGCCGCCCCGAATCCGGGGTTCACCCCGCCGCCACCGACCACGCAGCCGGTTGTCAACGTGTACGCCCCCCCACCGGGGCAACCGCAGACCCAGCCGGGCGAACCGGGCAAGCTGCCGACCACCCTCGCCCCGGAAGTGGTGCTCCCACAGAAAGAGACCGTCGGCCGGATCGACGCGAACTCCATGAGCGTCCGCCGGCAGAACGACCACTGGGTGGTGATGAACGGGCTGACCACCGTCCGCGACTTCGGCACCAGCCGCGAAGAGGCCGACGAGTTCGTGAAGGTGCTCCGCGAACTGCGGCCGACCGACTGGGGCACCGTCGGCACGTCCCGCGTGGTGGTGGAATACGCGCTGACCAACGGGGCCGCCGCGGTGCCCGCGTTCAGCCCGAAGACGAGCGTGACCATCGACCTCGCCTCACTGCGGGCGGAGCAGGTGCGCGGGGTGCATGTGGTGCGCGACGACCAGAACATCCTGCTCAACTTCGGCTCGGCGAAGGAGGATGCCGAGCAGGCTCTGGCCGTCATCCGCAAGTACAAGTTCAACCGCCTCGGGCAGGTCGGGCCGGTCGGCGTCGGGGCGACGTTCCTGTTCGCCCAGGAGTTGCCCGCCACCAACAAGGCCCAGGCGCCGAAGACCCAACTGACCGGCGCCTACGCCCAGCTCGCCGCCGCGATGGAGGAGCAGAAGCTCACCCGCACCGGCATCGAGGTGGGCGGCGGGGTGGCGGGGGAGAAGTTCACCATCGACCCGAAGGCGGTGGAACTGAAGCGGGACAAGGCCGACTGGAAGCTGGTCCACGGGGCCGACGTGATCGCCAACTTCGGGCCGAGCGAGTGGACCGGCCGCGACGCGATGAAGCTGGTGCAGGACCAGCGGTTCACCGAGTTCTGCCGGTTCAACGCCGAGGTGTCGTTCTTCCTGGTGAACGGGCAGGCGCCGACGCGGGTGCCGTTCGCCGTGCAGGCCACCCGCTTCGACCGCGACACCCTGACGATCAAGACGGCCAGCGGCGGCAAGTTCGGGCTGTACGAGGGGCAAGGCCGGCAGGTGTTCGTGTGCGACACGGAGAAGGAGGCCGAGCAGTTGGTGAAACTGCTCAAGCAGTACGGGTTCGACACCTGCTGCCAGATCGGGCTGGGGGCGAAGTCGTCGCTGAAGTTTCTGGCGAAGAGCGGACGGTAGTGCTCGGCGAGCCGAGCGGCGTGA
>JANNDF010000848.1:0-2345 GCA_031387445.1 Planctomycetia bacterium | reverse complement strand
CCCCCCCCCCCTCCCGGGCCCACGGCTCGCCAATGACCGCTCGACTCGCGTCACGCCGCCGATCATGACACTTCCATCTTCTCCTTCACCAGCAGGATGTAGAAGGTCGTCTTCTTCTCCTCGACCTTGGCGGCGAGCAACTCCTCGGCCTCCTTCCGCTGCGGGAAGGGGAAGGTGCCGGCGACCTTGCCGGAGTTGTCGTACACCTTCCACACCGCCCGCATCCGCTCCTCTTTGGCCGCACGGGTGGTCCGCTTCTTGGCTGGTGCCTTCACCGCCTTCGCCTTCACCACCTTCTTCTTCTTCTTCTTCTTGGGTGCGTCCTCGTCGTCGTCATCTCCATCGTCGTCGCCATCGGCCGCCTCTCCCTCGGCCTCTCCTTCGGCCTCACCTTCACCCTCTTCTTCCTCCTCGTCCTCGTCCTCGTCTTCGTCTTCGGATTCTTCCGTCGTCTCCTCGACGGTCTCGCCCCGCTCGCGGGCCTCGGCCGCCTCCGCTTCCCGCCGCAGGTCCATCCGGCTGCGACCACCGCCCGCACGTCGTCCGGCCATATCGCCCCCTTTCGCCGCAGTCTCGGCGGTCGAAGTCTGGAAACTCAGATGAGTCAACTTACCCCGATCGCCCCCGGCCGACAAGTCTACCGAGTGTCAGTGCCGTGAGCCGGTCGGCACCCCGGCCGCCTTTGGGCATCTCCTCCGGTCGCCCCACGGGTCCGGCTCGACTCGCACCCGCGGCCGTTGTGGGCCGGGTTCGCCGGGAGTCTTGACACCTCCCCGCGGTCGGCGACAATCGCCACCATGCCCGACGCCCTTCCGCCGTCACTGATCCGCGAACACCTGGCCCTGGCGCTCACCCCCGAACTGGGGCCGAAGCGGACCCGCGCGCTACTGGAACGCTTCGGCTCGCCGGCCGCGGTGCTGGCGGCCACCGCCCGTGAGGTGGGAACCGTCCCGCTCATCGGGGAGAAACTGGCCGCCCGACTGACCGACGCGATGCGTGCGGTGAACGTGGCGGCCGAGTGGGAACTGATCGCCCGGCATGAGGTGGACCTGCTCACCCTCGGCGACCCGGCTTACCCGGAGTCGCTCGCCCCGTTCGACGACGCCCCGGCGCTGCTCTACCTCCGCGGGGAAATTCTGCCCGAAGACCGGCAGGCGGTCGGCATCGTCGGCTCGCGGCACTGCACCGTCTACGGGCGGCGGATGGCCGAACGGCTGGCCGCCGGGCTGGTGCGGGCCGGGTACACGGTCATCTCGGGGCTGGCCCGCGGGATCGACGGGGCGGCGCACCGGGCGGCGCTCGACGCCGGCGGGCGGACGATCGCGGTGCTGGCCGGCGGGCTGTCGAAGATCTACCCGCCCGAACACGCGGGGCTGGCGGACGAGGTGGCCGCCCGCGGGGCGCTCGTCACCGAGACGCCGATGAGCGTGCCGCCGCAACCCGGGATGTTCCCGGCCCGCAATCGAATCATCAGCGCGCTCAGCCGGGCGGTGGTGATCGTGGAGGCGGGCGAGCGGAGCGGGGCGCTCATCACCGCCACCCACGCGGCCGAGCAGGGGCGGGACGTGTTCGCCATGCCGGGCAACGTTGATAGTCCGGCGAGCGCGGGCACGCTGAACCTGATTCGCAACGGCGTGCGGATGATCCGCGGCGTGGACGACTTGCTCGAAGACCTCCGTGGACTGACGACCCCACCACCCCTCCCGCCGAAGAAGCGACAGGCCACACTGTTCGATGCCCCCGATCCGCCTGCCGCCCCGCCGCCCCCACCCGGCCCGCCGCCGTCGTTGACCGACACGCAGCGGCGCATCTGGGACGGTCTGAGCGAGCCGCGACACTTCGACGACCTGTCCCGCGAGTTGGGCATTCCCGCGGGCGAGTTGGTGCGGCTGATGCTCGGGTTGGAGATGAAGAAGGTGGTGCGAAAGATGCCGGGAAACCAGTTCTGTCGGTGGAACGGCTGATTCCCGCGGAACCATGCCGCGGGTGGGGTGTTCATGTTTTGGGCACGGGCGAGTTTCGCCCCACCTTTCCCGAGGATCTTTCGATGCGTCTGTTTTCGCTGGCCGTGGTCTCCGGTCTGCTCGCCGTCGGGTTCAGCTACGCCGCCGACGAGAAGAAGCCGGAAGTGAAGAAACCGGCCGACGGCGAGAAGAAGGCCGCCAAGGTGATGGGCACCCTGGGCAAGATCGACGGCATGAAGCTGACCGTCAGCGTGAAGGGCGACGGCGGCGCGAAGCACGTCTAGTTCACCACCACCGACAAGACCACGATCTTCCAGGAAGAAGCCTATGCCCCCGCGTAGGACGGCTACAAGCCGGAAGTGAAGAACCCGGCCGACGGCG
>JANNDF010000843.1:0-7981 GCA_031387445.1 Planctomycetia bacterium | reverse complement strand
ACCGACCTCGCCAACGACAAGGCCGACAAGATCGAGACGGCGAACGGCAAGGCCACCGCTCCGACCGCCGTCACGTCGGAGAAGGAGTTGGAGAAGGCCATCCCCGACGAAGCCACCCGCAAGCGGCTCGCCAAACTGGTGGACTTCAAGGAGCAAACGCTGCTCGTCTTCGCCTGGCAGGGGTCGGGGCAAGACAAGCTCACCTACACCATCGCCGAGAGCTACCCCGAACAGATCACGTTCACCCAAGCTCCGGGAAAAACCTTCGACTTGCGGAGTCACGTCAAACTGTTCGTCGTGCGGAACAACGTGAAGTGGTCGGCGAAGTAGCTCACGGTGAACCGGCGGCGTCAGTCGCCTGGGTCCCGACTTACCCGCGGGTTCACACCCGCGGTTCACCCGGCCGGGATAAACTCGGCCGCTCCTTCGGGCGGGGTCGAACTGGTATAACGGTTGCGGGGTCGGTTGTGGCCACCCCCGTTTCACGTTCGCCCTCATACCCCCTCCTGAGGCTCGCACCCATGCCGCTCACCCGCCGAGACGCCCTCCGCACCGCCGCCGGACTGGTTGCCGTTCCCACCCTTTTCGCCGTCGCTCGTGCCGCCGACGAGAAGAAGGCCGCCGAGTTCACCCTGCCGAAGCTGCCCTACGACTACGACGCGCTGAAAGAGAGCATCGACGCCGAGACGATGACCATCCACCACACAAAGCACCACCAAGCGTATGTGACCAACCTGAATAAGGCGATGAAGGAGGACGCCCCGGACTTCGTGGGCAAGCCGCTGGAGGAACTGCTGGCCGACCTGGCGAAGCTGCCGGACAAGGCCCGGACCGCCGTGCAGAACAACGGCGGCGGGCACTGGAACCACACCTTCTTCTGGGCGGTGATGGCCCCGAAAGGTAAGGGCGGGGAGCCGGGCGGGGAGTTGCTCAAGGCCATCGAGGCGTCGTTCAAGAGCGTGGACGACTTCAAGAAGGGGTTCGGCGAGGCAGCCGCCAAGCGGTTCGGCAGCGGGTGGGCGTGGCTGGTCAAGGGCAAGGACGGCAAGTTGGCCATCAGCAGCACGCCGAACCAGGACAACCCGCTGATGAACGCCAGCGGCACGCCGATTCTGGCCATCGACGTGTGGGAGCACGCCTACTACCTGAAGTACAAGAACGTGCGGGCGGACTACGTGAAGGCGTGGTGGGACGTGGTCAACTGGAAGCAGGTGGCCGACAACTTCGCCGCGAAGAAGTAGGTTTGGTGAACCCCGGCAGTGATGCCGGGGTGGTTGTGCCCCTACCCCCGGCATCACTGCCGGGGGTCGCCATCCCGACTGGAACCGCCGGCGTCAGCCGGCCGGGTGAGCCCCCAGCCCGCTCACGCGGGCGGTTCCAGAAGCACCCCCGGCATCACTGCCGGGGTTCGCCAGGATCGCCCAATGCTCCCCCTCGCCATCGCCGCCGCGCTCACCACGCAGTATTCGCAGCCGCCGCTGAAGTACCTGCGGTGGGAGAACGAAATCCGCGGCATCGAGAAGCGACTGGCGGACAAGCCGCCAGCGAAGGGCGGGGTGGTGTTCGCCGGCAGTTCGTCCGTCCGCCTGTGGGACGTGGCGAAGGCGTTCCCCGACGTGCCGGCCGCGAACGTCGGCTTCGGCGGGTCGCAGATCCCCGATTGCACATTCTTCGTGCCCCGGCTGGTGGTCCCGCTCGAACCGAAGACGGTCGTCTTCTACGCCGGCGACAACGACATTGCCAGCAACCGCACGCCCGAGCAGGTGCGGGACGACTTCGCCGCGTTCGCCGCCGCCGTTCACGCCAAGTTGCCGAAGTGCCGCGTGCTTTTCCTGTCGGTGAAGCCGAGTGGCAGCCGGTGGAAGTTGTACGAGAAGCAGCAGAAGGCGAACGCGCTGGTGAAGGAGGCGTGCGAGAAGAACAAGCTGCTTCAGTACGTGGACGTCGGAACGGTCCTGCTCAGCACTGACGGGATGCCCGACCCGGAATACTTCGTGAAGGACCAACTGCACCTGTCGCCGAAAGGGTACGAGAAGTGGAACGCGGTGCTGAAGGAACACCTCAAGTAGGGTGGTCCGCTCTCGCCGAGAGCGGCTCGGTTCGATCCGACTCTCGGCGAGAGTCGGCCACCCTAAAAGACACAATGCCTCGCTTCCACCGCTTGCCGTCCGGAATCCTCGCCGCCGACACCGCCGTCGTGACCGCCGACGTGCGCGCCGCACCTGGCGTGAACGTCTGGTTCGGCGCGGTGGTGCGGGGCGACGTGGCCCCCATCACGCTCGGCGAGAACGTGAACCTGCAAGACGGCGTGATCGTGCACTGCGACTACGACGTGCCGATGGTGATCGAGGCCGGCGTGGTGGCCGGACACGCGGCGGTGCTGCACGGGGCGCGGGTCGGGACCGACACGCTGGTCGGCATCGGGGCGAAGATCCTGAGCGGGTGCGACGTGGGGGCGGGGTGCGTGATCGCCGCCGGGGCGGTGCTGCCGCCGGGGATGGTGGTGCCGCCGCGGAGCCTGGTGATGGGCGTGCCGGGCAAGGTGGTGCGGGCGACGACGGACGCGGAGTTGGAGCGGACGCGGACGATCTGCCGGCGCTATCGCGAGCTGGCCGAGCGGTACTTGCGAGGGGAGGTGTGAAGGCGAGCCGAGCGGCGTGAGCCGCCGGGTGTGTTACAACCACCCGGCGGCTCGCCCCCCTGGTCACTTCGCCGCCGGCAGGAAGTCCTTCACCAGCGGCTTGATCTTCTCGACGAGTTCCATGATCGCCTTCTTGGCGCCGTCGAGCGAGGCCAGGTCTTTCACGTCTTTGAACCCGGCCAGTTTGTCGGCGATGTCCTTGAACAGTTTCTCGGCCGCGTCCTTGGTCTCCTTCAGCTTGCCCACGGCGGACAGTTTGGTCGCGTCGGTGCCCGCCGCCTTCTCGTCGTCGGTGACCTTCGCCTTCAGCTTCTCGAACGCGTCCTTCAGCGGGTTCACCTCTTTGGTGATGTCGTCCGAAGTCGTCTTCACCTTGTCGCCCAGTTCCTTCAGCTTGTCCGTGCCTTCCTGGATCTTGCTGGTCGCCTGGGCCACTTTGCTCGTGTCCAGTTTCGAGGCGTTCAGGGCGCCGCTGGTCGGCACCGGGCCGCACCCGACCGCGAGCACGCCCAGCCCGACCGCCGCGGCGACCAGCGCCGCCACCCGAATGTTCCGCATGATGTGTCTCCCGACGTGAAAGTTGTGGCGGCCGTGACGCAGCCGACACTCACCAACACCGATGCCACGCGGGGGCGGTTTATTCCACGGATTCCACAGGTTCACGTCGCCCGCTCGATCCACCCGCCGCCGAGCACCCGCGTGCCGTGGTAGAACGTGACCGCCTGCCCCGGCGTGACCGCCGACTGCGGCTCGGCGAACCGCACCACCGCCCCGCCGTCGGCCGTGGCCGTGACCGTGGCATCACTCCCGCTGTGCCGGTAGCGAATCTTCGCGGTACAGGGCATCGACAATCCCGGCGGGTCGATCAGCCAGTTCACCCGGCTCGCTTCCAGCCCGTGCGCGAACAAGTCTTCCGCGTCGCCGACGACCACCTCGTTCGTGCTCGGGATCACTTCCAGCACGAACCGCTTGTTCCCGGTGGCGATGCCCAGGCCCTTCCGCTGACCCACCGTGAAGCGGTCGATGCCGTCGTGTTCGCCCAGCACGGTGCCGTCCTTCTCGCGGATGACGCCGGCCGTGTTCGCTTCCGGCCGACGCTTCCGCACCACGTCCGTGTGGTTGCCGCTCGGCACGAAGCAGATTTCGACGCTGTCGGGTTTCGCCGCCACGCTCGTCAGTCCGGCTTCGGCCGCGAACGCCCGAATCTGCGGTTTCGTGTACCCGCCGACCGGGAAGAGCAGGTGCGGCAGCACATCCCGCTTGATGCCGTGCAGCACGTAACTCTGGTCCTTGTCGCCGTCGATGCCCTTATGTAATTCCGGGCCGTCTGCCCCCGGAAGCACCTGGGCGTAGTGACCGGTGGCGATGAAGTCGCACCCGAGCTGCTGGCCGAACGCCCACAACTGGCCGAACTTCAGCCAGTTGTTGCACACCACGCACGGATTCGGGGTGCGGCCCTTCAGGTACTCGTCGGCGAAGTAGTCGATGATCTGGTTGAACTCGCGCTCGAAGTTGAGCGCGTAGAATGGCAAGTCCAGTTTGTCCGCGACCCGGCGGGCGTCGTTGGCATCAATCGCCGAGCAGCACCCCTTCTTGTTGTCCGGGCGGTGGTCGATCTCGTCCGTGTGCGTGCCGGTCCGCATGAACAGGCCGATCACCTCGTACCCCTGCTTCTTGAGCAGGACGGCCGAGGCCGAACTGTCCACCCCACCGCTCATCGCCAGCACCACCCGCCGCCCGCTCATGGGAATTCCGCCGAGAGAATGACGGCATTGTATCTCGAACCGGCGGTCGTAGCCTGTCCGGACGTTCGCCCATTCCCCGGAGTTCGTCATGCCGCGCACGCTGCTGTCTGTCTCGCTGGCGTTCGCACTCGCCACGGTTGGGTTCGCCCAGGACAAGAAGGTGGACAAGCCGCCGCCGGACTTCTTCCCGCTCGCCAAGGGGACGAAGTGGGAGTATGTGGTCAAAGGGGCGGAGAAATACCCGTGGGAACACGAGGTGACGGAAGTGAGCGAGCCGAAGAAGGGCGAGCGGGCGGTGGCGACGCTGACCAGTACGATCTTTGATCGGAAGCGACTGGTGGGAAAATACTCGGCCGATGAGAAAGCCGTCTACGAGCACACCCGTGGGGGGGATGACCTGGACACCCCGCTGGTCATGCTGAAACTGCCGGTGAAGGCCGGCAGCAAATGGACGGAGAAGTTCAAGTACGTCGGCGACGTAACCGCCGACTACGAGGTGAAGGAGGCCGAGGAGGTGAAGACGCCGGCGGGCACGTTCACCGCGTATCCGGTGGTGCAGTCGATCAAGACCACACTGGGCAAGTCCACCGTCACCAACTGGTACGCCGAGGGTATCGGAATGGTGAAGCAGGAAATCCGGGCGTTCGGCGAACCGGAGGTGACCGAACTCAAGTCGTTCACCCCGGCGAAGTGACCACCCCTTCCCCTCTGCGGAGTGCCCCGCGTTGCCCCGCCACCTCGCCACACTCGCACTGCTCCTCGCCGTCCTCCCCGCGTTCGCCCAGGAGAAAATGCCGCTCCGGTGGGGGACCGACCCGACCGGCGGAGCACCGTTCGTGTACAAGGACAAGTCCGGCACCTACGTCGGGTTCGAGGTGGAGTTGGCGAACTACCTGTGCGAGAAGCTCGGCCGCAAGTCGGAGATGGTGGCTGGGGATTGGGCCAACCTGCCGCAGCAACTCACCAAGAGCGCGGACGTGGACGGCGGCATCGATCTCGTTTTGAACGGGTACGAATTGCGGAAAGACCTGGCGACCAAGTACGCCGCCACGCGGCCGTACTACGTCGGGCGGGTGACGCTCTTGGCCCGTGCGGACGACGACACCCTGAACGACTGGGACGACCTGCGTGCGGCGGACGGGGAGTCGAAGAAGTCGGTCGGCGTGCTGAGCGGGGCGGCCGGGCACAAGTACGTCAAGAAGCGGTACAACACCGGCGGCAAGTTCTTCCCCACACTGTCCGTCAACATGATGTCCAACCCGGACGTGGCGAACGTGGTGAAGATGGTGAACGACGGCCGCATCGACGCGACGGTGCAAGACAGTCCCGCCGCCACCCACTTCTTGAAGGAGTATCCGGGGCTGAAGCAGGTGGGCGAGCCGCAACAGCCGGGGGCGCTGCCGGGGTACTTCGTCATCTACTACCGGCGGTCGGACCCAGAGCTGGGCAAGCAACTCGACGCCGCCATCGCCGCCGGGCTGACCGACGGCAAGTTCAAGGAGATCTATGACCGCTACGGGTTGTGGAACGCCGACCAGGAGGAACTCGCCCGCGGGGCCGCTCAACCGTGGGTGACACCCGACCTGCCTGACGAGGAAAGCCCGTGGCCGGAGTTGTTCGGCGAACTGCTGCTCGCCGCCAGCGTGACGGTCGTGCTGGCGGTGCTGTCGTTCCCGCTGGCCATGCTGATGGGCTTGCTGTTGGCACTCGGGCGGGTGTACGGCCCGCTGTTGGTGCGGGCACCGTGCGGGCTGTTCGTCGAAGTCATTCGCGGCACGCCGCTGCTGCTTCAACTGTTCGTAGTCTACTTCCTCATCCCCGAACTGTTCATCAAGGTCGGGATGGAGGACTGGATCAAGTGGCTCAACCCGTTCGTGGCCGGCGTCATCGGGCTGGCGGTCAACTACTCGGCGTATGAGGCCGAGAACTACCGGGCCGGGTTGCAGGCCATCCCCCGCGGGCAGACGGAAGCGGCGCTGGCACTCGGCATGAGCCGCTGGACCGCCATTCGCACGGTGGTCGTCCCGCAGGCGTTGCGGATCGTCATCCCGCCCGTCACGAACGACTTCATCGCGCTCTTCAAGGACACGTCCGCTTGCTCCATCCTGTTCGTGACCGAGTTGACGCGGAAGTACAACGAGCTGTTCAACTTCAACCGCGACCTCGTGGTGGAACTGCTGTTCATCACCGCCGGCCTCTACTTGCTCATGAGCTACCCGCTGGCCATCGTCGCCCGCCGACTGGAAAAGCACTTCGCCAAAGGCGAACGGGGGGCCGCATGATCCACGTTTCCAATCTGGTGAAGTACCACGGTACGGCTCGCATTCTGGATGGGGCGACGCTCACGGCCGCGCCGGGGCAGCTCACCGCGCTCGTCGGGCCGTCCGGCGGGGGGAAGAGCACGCTGTTGCGGTGCATCAACGGGCTGGAACAGTTCCAGAGCGGCAGCGTCGAGGCGTTCGGGCAGACGCTCGTCGGCGGGCAGGTGGCACCACAGCCCGTGCTTCAGAAGTTGCGGCGGACGGTCGGCATGGTGTTCCAGCAGTTCAACCTGTTCCCGCACATGACCGCCTTGCAAAACGTCATGAGCGGGCCGGTGTACGCGCTCGGAAAGTCGAAGGCGGAAGCAGCGGCGACCGCCGAGAAGTTGCTCGAGCGTGTCGGACTGAAGGACAAGCTGCAAGCCAAGCCGGGGAATCTGAGCGGCGGACAGCAGCAGCGTGTTGCCATCGCACGGGCGTTGGCGGTTGAACCGTCAGCCATCCTGTTCGACGAGCCGACCAGCGCCCTCGACCCGCAGATGGTGGGCGAGGTGCTGGCGGTGATGCGTGACCTGGCCGCCGACGGACAGACGATGATCGTGGTCACGCACGACACCGACTTTGCCAAGTGTGCGGCCGTCGTTCACAAGATGGTGGCCGGCAAGGTGGCCAAAAGTGGCACGCCGGAAGAGGTGCTGTGACCTCGCCACTTGGAACCTGAAACTTGGAACCTGGAACTTGAAATGACCCAACTCATCCGCGTCGGCCACTCGCCCGACCCCGACGACGCCTTCATGTTCCACGCCCTGGCGAACGACAAGATCGCCACCGGCGACCTGCAGTTTGTTCACGAGCTGCAAGACATCGAGACGCTCAACCGGCGGGCGATGAACGGCGAACTGGAAGTGTCGGCCGTCAGCATCCACGCCTACTCGCACCTGCTCGACAAGTACGCCCTGTTGCCGACCGGGTGCAGCATGGGCGACAAGTACGGGCCCATGATCGTCGCGCGGACCCCCCTGGCGGTCGGCGACCTGCCCGGCGTCAAGATCGCCGTGCCGGGCACGCTGACCACCGCGTTCCTCACGCTGAAACTGCTGTTCGAGTCCATCGGTGCGAAGGACAAGCTGACCTTCGACGTGATCCCGTTCGACGAGATCATCCCGGCGGTCGCGGGCGGGAAGTACGACGCGGGGCTGATCATTCACGAGGGCCAACTCACGTTCCAGAACCAGGGGCTACACCTCGTCCGCGACCTGGGCGTGTGGTGGCAGGAACGCACCGGGTTGCCGCTGCCGCTCGGCGGGAACGTGGTCCGCAAAGACCTCGGCGCG
>JANNDF010000710.1:0-8097 GCA_031387445.1 Planctomycetia bacterium | reverse complement strand
CCGCCGGACCGAGGTCCACGGAAACGTGGTGAAGTATCTGTTCGCGTCGGGGGGGTCGCTCTCTCCTAGAGCGACGACCAGACCGACTCTCGGAGAGAGTCGGCCACCCTAAATCATCGCCCGCCGGGGCCGCCGCTCATCATCGCCGGCCCGCCGCCGCCCATCGCCCCCGGCTTCGACGCCAGGTCTTTCGTCACCGGCGGCTTGCGGTACTTGTCTTCCGGCGGGTTGTTGTACCGGGCCTCGTTCGGCGGCGGGTCGAACGACTCCACCTTCGGGTGGGTCATGTCGAACTTCTTCGACTGGCCCCACTGACAGCCGACGCCCGTCGCCAGACCGGCCGCGAGCAGAAGGAACATCACACGGCGCATCCCGCACCCCCCACCGTGCCCGCGATCCGTGCGGGCGATTGACGTCAGCAATACCATCTCGGACGGGTGGTGCAAGGCGGAATTGTGAGTGATCTGTTCACCACACGTCAGGGCGGGAGCGTGTCACGTCGAGCCGCCCGGCGGCCGAGGCCAGTACCCACCGGTGGGCCACTCCCACTGCCGACACGAACGAATCCGATGCCCCCGGCCGGCAAGTTGTGCCGAAAAGCGTCGCCTTCGGCGTCGGCTGGTCGATGAGATGGAACTCCTGTTCGATGAACGTCCGCTCCTTGCCCGACGCCGGCGGCTCCGCCACCGCCGTACCCGCCGCCAACGCCACACCTGCCACCGCCCACAGCAG
The DNA here is from genome assembly GCA_031387445.1 of Planctomycetia bacterium. GTDB lineage: Bacteria > Planctomycetota > Planctomycetia > Gemmatales > Gemmataceae > JALHQU01. The sequence continues at coordinate 7,365 of JANNDF010000710.1, read as the reverse complement.
CCGATTCATGTCGCCCCCGTGTTGTATCGTAAGGGCGAGCACGATAGCGACCCTCGCGGCCGACGCAACCTCACTTTCGCCCGTCAACCGGTTTGTTCCTCTCGTAACGCCCGCCGCATCCGCTCGCGGGCCTCGTCGGTGAGCGGCGTGCTCCCCAGCTCGGCCGCTCGGATCGTCTCGCCCACCGCCAGGTCCACTTCGGCCAGTTGGGTGGCGAAGCGGCGGCACTTCGGGCAGAGGAAACGGTGCAGCCCGAGGGCGAACCGCCGCCCTGCTGAGAGGGGGGCGTCCACTTCCCGCGAAGTCCACTCGGCCGCCCGTCGGCATGTGATCACGACTCGTCCCGCCTTTCGGACCGCTCGTCCGGATCGACCCCGTACCACGCCCGCGACAGGCACCGCCACATGCGGAGCCGCGCCCGGTGCAGCATCACCCACAGGTTGTTCGTCGTCACCCCCGCCGCCCGGCACACGTCGTCCGAACTCTGCTCTTCCAGGTGCCAGAGCACGAACACGTCCCGCAGCCGGCCGGGCAGTTTCTGGGTACACCCGGCCACCGCCACCCAGAATTCGTCCCGCTCGACGCCCGATTCCGGTGTCTCGCTCGCCCATTCGCCCGGCCCGGACTTCCAACTGCCCCCCGCCGTAAACAGCTTGTCGGCCCACTCGTCGGCCGACTCCTCCGCCCGCTGGCGGTCGCGCACCGCCTGCCGCAGCCAGTCGATCACCTTCCGCTTCAAGATGGCCGTCAGCCAACTCCGCTCCGACGACCGCCCGCGGAAACCGGCCCGCCCCCGCCACGCCGCCAGAAGTGTTTCCTGCACGAGTTCTTCGGCCGCCTCGCCCCGCCTCACCCGCCCGACGGCATACCGGAACAGGTAGTCGCCATGCCGCTCCACCCACCCGGCCGGGTCGAGGGGCGTGGCGTGTGGGGGCGTGCGGGGCAACGAGGTTGGCGGACTCATTCACCACTCCGAAACGCGTGGGCCAGAGGTGTTGGTCGGCGGCCGGCACCCGACCTTACACCGTCGAAGAATCTCCGCTAATTTTCCGCCGGCAAGGTAAGCGGGCGGCACCCACCCCGACCAACCGCCCGAGTCGCGGGCCGCTACACCCGACCTGCGACCGGCGGCGGGTGATCGCCCGCCGACCACTGTTCATCCGGGAGAGTCGTCATGCGTCGAGTGCGTTTCCTGCTGGCCGCGCTGGTGGCCGCGGTCGTGGTCGGGTCCGGGTCGGCCCAACAGTACACCACCAAGGTGGTCGCCCGCGACCTGAAGCGGCCGACCGGCATCGCCGTCTCCCTGTCCGGGAAAGTCTACTTCACCGAACTGCCGACGCCGGCGGTGAGCGGGCCGAACGGCGGGACGAACACGGTGAACGTGCTCAACCCGAACAGCGGCAAGGTGAAGAACCTGACCACCGGCGAGCCGGAGCCGACCAACCTGGCGACCAACTTCTTCGGCGACGTGTACTGGACGTGCAAGAGCGCCGGCGTCATCCTCACCCTGGACGGGGGCAAGGGCGACCCGAAGCTGGTGACGGGCGAACTGAACAAGCCGACCGGCCTGGCCGCCTACCCGTTCGGCGTACTGCAATTCTTCACCGAAGTGCCGACGCCGGGGGTGAACGGCACGAACGGCGGGACGAACGCCGTGTACGCCTTCGCGGAGGCCATCGACCGCGAGTTCCTGCTCGACGCCGGCGACCCGGAGCCGTCCGACGTGGCCGTCGACCTGCTCGGCAACGTGTACTGGACCTGCACCTCGGCCGGCGTGATCGTGAAGCGGTCCGGCGGCAAGACGGAAGTGATCGCCCGCGACCTGAGCAAGCCCACCGGCCTGGCCACCGACTATCGCGGCAACCTTTACTTCACCGAAGTGCCGACGCCGGGGGTGAGCGGCACGAACGGGGGCAAGAACAAGGTGTCGATGCTGACGCTGAGCAGCGGGGCGGTCACGGTCATCAACGAGGGCGACCCCGACCCGATCGACGTGACCGTCGCCCCGTTCGGCACGTCGGTGTACTGGACGTGCCGCTCGGCCGGCGTCATCGTCGAGGCCACCCCGAAGCAGAAGTGACGCTCACTTCGTCAGCGTTTTCCACTCCTTGAACGGGTACACCGCCGGCTTGTCGGCGGTGTACTTGTGCGCGGTCATCCACGAAAACTCACTCTTCGTCGGGTCGGCCGGGTCGGGCGTGGGCAACGGCTTGCCGTCCGCTTCGGCGTACACCGTCGCCACCAACGGCACCTTCGCGCTCGCCTTCGGGGCCAGTTCGTAGTCCGTCCCGCCGGTGAGCAGAAGCCAGGCGTTGTCGCGGAAGCCTTGCCGCATCCGCTCGCCGGCGGCCTTCGTCAGCTTCGCCTTCTCTTCGGCGGGCAACACCTTGTCGTCCGCGATCCGCTTCACGAGTCGTTGCGTTTCGGACACGTCGAAGCTCACCCACCCGTACGGCGGCAGGTACGCTTCCAGTTTGCAATGGCAGGGCAAGTTCTTCGGGAACAGGTGCAGGCCGTAGGTCACGCGGGTGGGCACGCCGAGGGACCGGCCGAGCGACGAGCACAGCCCGTGGTAGTCGCTACAGTCGCCCCGCTTCTTCGTGAGCGCGTGCGTGCTGCTGGCCACGAGCGACGTGTTCGAGTGGTCGTAGGTCAGGTTCTGTTGCACCCAGTCGGTGATGGCGTCGACGCGCTCGCCGGCGGTGGTCTTGCCGGCGGCGATCTCGTCGGCCAGTTTCTTGAACGTGTCGTCCACTTTGATCAGCCGTTCGCCGCGGCGGAACGGGTCGAAGGCCTTCGGCCAGTCGGCGACGGGTTGCACTTTGGCCGCATCGACGCCCCAGTTCAGTTCACTCACCTTCGCCGTAAACGTGTGCGTGAGGATCTGTGCCCCGTGAGGGTTTTCGAACTCGAAGTACGCGAACGTGTTTCCGAACACGGCTTCGGTGTGGAACGCCGGTTTCACGCTCGCAGGGAACGTGTCCCACTTGGAATCGCTCACCCGCTGTGCGACATCCGACGGCGGCACCGGCACCCACACGGCCAGCTTCTTCGTGTTCTGCGGGGCGGTCACGATGACGCGGAAGTCGACCGTGTACGTGACGGCATCGGTCGCCTTCGCCGTGTACGGCCGCGCCGGGTCGAGCTTCGGGGCGGGCTCGGCCGCGAACGCGAGGGAGAGAAGGAGCGGTAGCATGAGACACCAGGAGACTGTAGCCGGGGTCTGTGACCCCGGTGGAGGAGGTCCGGGGTCACAGACCCCGGCTCCAGAAGCGATGGTCAGTCCGGCAGGTTCACTTCGCCGCCGTCGGCGGTCAGCAGCGCCCGCAGGCCGGCCCCGCTCGTGCTGTCGCGGAGGAACCGCACGCTACCGTCGCACATGACCACGTTCGCCCCGCCGGTGTGGAAGCTGAAGATCTCCTCGTTCGGCCCGCAGTTGAGCACCGTCCACGCGCACGTCGCCGGCCCGTCGCGTGGGGTGGCGTTGTTGTTAATCAACTGGTCCACGTTGAAGGCGTTGTCCGGCTCCGCCCACGCCCAGAACCGTCGTCCGCTCGGGTTCAGTGTGTTCGTGGTGCCGGGGCTGAACGGCATGGCGTCGCTCCGCCCGCTCATCTCGCAGATGGCGATGGTGTTGCTGCTGCCGTCGGTGATACTGACCGCCGTGCGGGGCTGCTGGCCGTTCAGCGGGCAGATGAGCCGCGGGCCGGCGGTGTACCCGGTCGGCAGGGTCGGCTGGGTCATGTTCACAGGGGTGGTGGCGTTGACCATCGCCGTCACCGGGGCCGAGTAGTCGGTGTACGCGAACCCGGCCGCGTCGCGGTCGCCGGTGCGGTTGGCCGTGGACGGGCAAATGAACGGCTTGATGACGCTGGCGGCCGCCTGGGCGTTCGTCGGCGCGGCCGGGTCGTTATACGCGCGGTCCAGGTTCATCAGTCGGAACACGTTCTCCTGCTCCATGTACGGCAGCAACTTGGTGTGCAGGGAGTGCGAGATGAAGCCGGTGGCGGGCGGGTTGGTTTCGATCTGCACCGGCGGCTTGTCCGTCCAGAACACGTTGGCGGTGCCGGCCGGGTTGCGGCCCTGACCGGCGGACGGGAACACCTGCATGGCCGATTCGTAGTTGTGGAGGGCCAGGCCCAACTGCTTCAAGTTGTTCTGGCAGGTGAGGCGGGCAGCGGCTTCGCGCACTTTCTGTACGGCCGGGAGCAACAGGCCGATGAGGATGGCGATGATGGCGATGACGACGAGCAGCTCGATCAGTGTGAAGCCGCGACGGCTCCACGGACGGGGTCCGGACACGAGTGAGACCTCAAGTCGTGTGAGATGGGATTCCGCGCCACGCCAACACCCATGCCCGGACCGGGGGCATACGCCACCACGGGATCGGCGACCGACGGCGGAACGAACAGGTCTATGCTAGGAGGGGCGAAGCCGCCGCGTCCGTCGCACCCGGCACTTTCTCCCACTTCGGCGGACGGGCGTTAGTTTCCGTGGCCGCGGCGGTATCCCCTAGACTGACTACGACTCTCCCGGAGGCGGCGGCATGTCTGCAAACCCCGGCCCGCTGGACGACACGCAAGAGAAGACCGGCCTGGGCAACTACTTCATTGCCAACTACCCGCCGTTCTCATTCTGGAAAGCGGACCTGTTGCCCGACGCCGTCGCCGCCCTCAACCGCCCGCCAGTTCCCGGCACACCGCTGGGGTTGTACCTGCACATCCCGTTCTGCCGCAAGCGGTGCAAGTTCTGCTACTTCCGCGTGTACACCGACAAGAACGCGAAGGACGTGGCCACCTACACGGATGCGCTGCTGAAGGAAGTGGAGCTGCTGGCCGCGACACCGTGCGTCGGCGGGCGACCGCTCGACTACGTGTACTTCGGCGGCGGCACGCCGAGCTACCTGAGTGCCGACCAGCTACGGGCGCTGATGACCCGGCTGAAAGAGATCATGCCGTGGGACCACGCCCGCGAGGTGGCGTTCGAGTGCGAACCGGGCACCCTTCAGAAGCACAAGCTGGAAGTGCTGAAGGAAACCGGCGTCACGCGATTGTCGCTGGGCGTGGAGAACTTCAAGCCGGAGATTTTGCAGTACAACGGCCGCGCGCACCTGGAAGACGAGGTGTACCGGGCCTACGGGTGGGCACGCGAGGTCGGCTTCGACCAGATCAACGTCGACCTGATCGCCGGCATGGTGGGCGAGGACTGGGACAACTGGCGGGTGTGCATCGCCAAGACGATCAAGCTGGACCCGGAGTGCGTGACCATTTACCAGATGGAACTGCCGTACAACACGCGGTTCTCGAAGAGCCTGGCCATGCACGACGCCGACGAGCCGCCGCCCGGCAGCATCGCCGACTGGCCGACCAAGCGGGCGTGGGTGCAATACGCCTTCGACGAGTTCGTGAAGGCCGGCTATGAGGTCACGAGCGCCACGACGGTGATGAAGGACCGCACGAAGACGCGGTTCGTCTACCGTGAAGCACTGTGGACCGGGGCGGACATGTTCGGCACCGGCGTGGCCAGCTTCGGGCACGTGAACGGCGTCCACATTCAGAACGTGGACACCTGGGAGGCGTACATCGGCAAGTTGGAGGCCGGCGAAATCCCGCTCGGGCGAGCGTTTCCGACGACCGAACGTGACCGCCTCATCCGCGAGATCGTGCTGCAACTGAAGACCGGATCGCTCGACGCCGGTTACTTCCGCGACAAGTTCAAGGTGGAGATCGCAACGGAGTTCGCGTCGGCGTTCGACAAGCTGCAACGCGACGGTTGGCTGACGGTGAACGGCGACCGCGTGGAAACCACTCCCGCCGGCCTGCTGCAAATCGACCGCCACCTGCCGGTCTTCTTCGACCCGCAGTATGTCAGTTCGCGGTATACTTAACCGGGAGCACGTCACCGCATGTCGCCTGAGCCGCCTGCCCGCATTTGGCCGTACCTGTTGGTGAACGTCGCCGTCGCGGTGTGGCTGGATTTCAGCCGCATCCACGAGATGATGAACCCCGACTCGATCATCTTCTCGCTGGCCTCGCTGTACGAGTGGCGGCCGTTCTTCTGGGAGCAAGACCGCGTCGGCATGCTCTGGCCGCTGCTCTGCTTGTGGTCCCACGACCCGCTCCTCACACTGCTCCTGCAAACCGGCACGACGACCTATCTCGGCCTGTGCATGCCGGTGCTGTTCGCCCGCGTCATCACCCCGCACCGGGCCGGGCCGGCGATCGCCACCGTTGCAAGTGCGGTCGTCATGGTTTGTGGCTGTCAGGACGACCGCGGTCAGTCGGTCATCCTCGACAATTGGCTGGTGGTGTGTTACTTCCCCGGCGCGATCACGCTCGCTCTCGGAGCGCTGCTCATCCTGGAACGGCAGGGAGGCGGGCGGTGGCGAAGGGCCAGCCGGGTGATCGTCGCATTCGCGCTGCTGCTCGCGGCCCACTGGGTCTACCTCGGCATCTTGTTGTTCATCGTGCCGTTCGTGCTCTACCGCGGATGGCTTCCCGAAGCGACACCGGCGGCGACGTGGCGACAGGTGATCCTGCGTCCGCTGTTCAACCCAGCCGTGCGGTGGTTCCTGCTCGGCTCGGTGCTCTCCACCGCGGCGGTGTTTGGACTGATGCAGTACGTCTTGGCGACTGACCCGAGCGTCGGCCCGACGCCCACCCGCGAACTGCCGGTCGAACGGTGGCCGTGGGTGTGGGGTAGCATGGTCGGCGTGCTGTTCATAGAACCGGGCGTGGCAGTGACAGTGGGCGTGTTCGCGGTAGCGACGGTCGGCGGGCTGGTGTGGGGCTGGCGGAACGACCGGGCGGCGGTGAAGGCGATGGCCGTTCGCGTGGTGCCGGTGTTCCTCGCGGCTGCGGGCGAGTTCGCGTTCCTCGGCACGCGGTTCTGGGTGGAGAACAACAGCTACCATCCGCGGTATCTGGTGGCCCTCGGGACGGGTGTCACGCTTTCGGTGTTGCTCGTCGGGTTAACGCCGGTGCTGCGGCGGTGGTGGCCGGGGCGGTGGGCAGGCGTGGCGGCATTCGCCCTGCTGTTCGTCGCCTGCACGGTGAAGTTCGGGGTTCCAGGGCCGGACGTGCCGCGACGAGCGGTGGAGTGGGCCAGTTGGAATTACGGCCCGGAGGTGGACGCGGCCGACGTGGACGGCGTGGCGGGCGAATACCACCAGGCGTGGCCGGTGGTGTTCCAGACGAACGTGGTTCGGCACGAACAGGGCAAGCCGCCGGTGTGGGGGTTGAGTCACCGCTCCGGCCCGATGCGGCACCACTGGGCCGACCCGGCACGCACGTACCGGGTGGCGGTGTGCGACGACGGCGACGAGGCGGCGCGAGAGGGCCGGCTGGCCGTGGCCGATCACGTCGC
>JANNDF010000709.1:0-3243 GCA_031387445.1 Planctomycetia bacterium | reverse complement strand
CCTTTCGGCCGGCCACAACGGAGAACCGACGCCACCCGGCGGGCCGCGGCCCGACCGGACTCACGTTACCGCCCACGCCCGCGGACGCGGCCGTTCGTGTTCGTGTAGATGATCGGGGTGGTCACGCTACTGCCGAAGCCGGTACCGTACGACGACCCGCGGTACGGGTAGCTGTTGTACCCGTAGTTGCTCGGGTAACTGCTGTACCCGTAGTTGCTCGGGAAGCTGTTGTACCCGCCGGTCTGGATCACGTTCCCGTACGGCGAGCCGTAGTAGCCGGAAGTGGTCAGCCCGTTGTTGAACCCGTACACGCCGCTGTTATAGTTGAACCCGCCGGTGTTGAAGTTGTAGGCCGTCGGGTTGCTGAACTGGTTCCACGAGTATGGCGACGTGTACCCGCCGCCGTTCAGGTTGTAGCTGCCGACGCCCGGCGCTCCGACGACCGCCCCGCCGTTCCAGGGGAGGTAGATGCCGGCGCCGGACTGGCCGGTGACGGCCACCCCGCCAATGCCGGGGGTGATGACCTGCGCCTGGGCGACCGAGAAGCCGGCGAGCAACAGGCCGGCCGTGAGGAAGTTCCGCATGTGAGGTCTCCGTTGGTGAAGTGAAGCGTTTCGCTCCGTTCCGGGAGAACAGACAATCAACTCGCGTGCCAATCGGCCGAAACCCTGATTTCGCAGCCGTTTCGCGTCGAATCGAGCACCAGAGTTCACCACGGTGGGCAGTCCGGTGCGTTGTCGGCGGAATAGACTCACCCCTGTTCCCTCCCCCGAACAGGACGTGTGCCATGCCCGTTCGTCGCTGGCTCCTGCTACTGCTGCTCGTCGCGTCCCCCGCCTTCGCCCAGAAGCCGCCCTACGACGTGTTCCCTGCCGCCGACCCGCCGTACCACCGCGTGCGGTACGAGGCGGGCACCGAGAAGGGCGAACTGGCATTCGCCGCCAACTTCACCGTCTGGATTCCGCCCGACGTGAAGACCCTCCGCGGGGTGGTGGTGCATCAGCACGGGTGCGGCGAAGGGTCGTGCAAGTCGGGCCTCACCGGGGCGTATGACCTGCACTGGCAGGCGCTGGCGAAGAAGCACGACTGCGCCTTACTCTCGCCGGCCTACGAGCAGCCGGACAAGGCCGACTGCCAGTTGTGGTGTGACCCGCGGAACGGCGCCGATGCTGCCTTCCGCAAGGCGCTGAAAGACCTGGGCACTCAGTGCAAGCACCCGGAGTTGGCGACGGTGCCGTGGGCGCTGTGGGGGCACAGCGGGGGCGGGCACTGGTGCGGCGGCATGGTGATGCGGCACCCGGAGCGGGTGGCGGCCGCGTGGCTGCGTTCCGGCGTGCCGATGCTGAAGGACGACCCGACCCGCAAGGCCATCAAGGCGCACACGCTGCCCGACGCGGCGCTGAAGGTGCCGCTCATGTGCAACCTGGGCACGAAGGAAGGCGTGACGGTGAAGGACGGGCAGTTCGCGGGTGTGTGGCCGGGGAACGAAACGTTCTTCAACGAGGTGCGGGGGAAGGGCGGGTTGATCGGTGTCGCCATCGACCCGCTGTCGAGCCACGACTGCGGCAACCAGCGGTATCTGGCGATCCCGTGGTTGGATGCGTGTTTATCCGCCCGCCTGCGGAAGAAGCCGGGCGACCCGCTGAATGAGATGTCGAAGGAGGCCGCGTGGTTGGCACCGATCACCGGCGGGGAGGCGATGTCGGTGGCCAAGTGGAAGGACGAACCGCTGAAGGCCGGGTGGCTGCCGAACGAGGCGGTGGCGAAGAAGTGGGTGCAGTACACGAAGGACACGGTGGTGGCCGACGACACCCCGCCGCCGCCGCCGACGAACGTGGCGGTGAAGGGCGTCGTGCTCTCGTGGCAGGCTGACGCGGACGTCGAGAGCGGGCTGGCCAGCTTCATCGTGGAACGCGACGGGAAGGAGATCGCCACACTGCCACAGAAGGGGCAGAACCCGTTCGGCCGGCCGATCTTCCAGAACCTGCAGTACAGCGACACGCCGACGCAACCGCTGGTGGGGATGACGTTCACCGACCCGAAGCCGGAGTCGGGCAAAGCCCACACGTACCGGGTGATCGCGGTGAACACGGCCGGGCTGAAGTCGAAGCCGAGTGCGGACGCGAAGTGAAGTGGCAGACTGGCGAGCGGCACTTCCGGCGGACCCTTGCGGGGCGGGTTCGCCCGGATACCCTTCACAGTGCCGCCTGCTCTCCCCTCTTCGGAGCCACGCATGTTCCGCCCGCTGATCGCCCTGCTGGTGCTCGCCGCCCCGCTGCTCGCCGCCGACCCGTGGGTGACGCTCACCCCGCCGAAGGACGCGAAGGGCGTCGGCGTGGGCAAGCACGTCGTGCTGGTGTCCGGCGACGAAGAGTACCGCTCGGAGGAGATGTTGCCCGCGCTGGCGAAAATCCTCACCACCCGCCACGGGTTCAAGACGACGACGCTGTTCGCCATCGACCCGAAGGACGGCCTGGTGCAGCCGAACGTGATCACCAACATCCCCGGCCTGGAGGCGCTGAAGGGCGCCGACCTGCTGGTGCTGTTCACGCGGATGCGGAACCTGCCGGACGAGCAGATGAAGCATGTGGTCGAGTACGCCGAGAGTGGCAAGCCGATCGTCGGCTTCCGCACCGCCACGCACGCCTTCGCCGTGACCAGCAAGACCTACGCGAAGTACCACTGGCAGAGCAAGGAGGCGGGGTACGAGAAGGGGTTCGGCAAGCAGGTGTTCGGCGAGACGTGGGTGAGCCACCACGGGGCGCACAAGAAGGAGGGCACCCGCGGGCTGGTGGCGAAGGGGGAGGAGAAGAACCCCATCCTGAAGGGGATCGACGCCGGCGGCATCTTCGGCACCACCGACGTGTACGGCGTGACCCTGCCGCTGAAAGACTGCACCCCGCTGGTGATGGGCGAAGTGACCGAGACGCTCAAGCCGGACTCGAAGGCGGTGGCGGGGAAGAAGAACGACCCGATGATGCCGGTGGCGTGGACGAAGACGTACACCGGCGAGGGGAAGAAGGCGGCGCGCGTGTTCGCCAGCACGATGGGTTCCGCCGAGGACTTCGCGTTCGAGGGCACCCGTCGGCTGTTCGTGAACGGCTGCCTGTGGGCGATGGGGCTGGAAGACAAGATCCCGGACAAGACGAACGTCGAACTGGTCGGGGAATTCAAGCCGACGGCTTACGGGTTTAAGAAGGACGAGGCGTGGAAGCCGGGCAAACTGCCGGAAGAGTATTTCAA
>JANNDF010000692.1:0-3460 GCA_031387445.1 Planctomycetia bacterium | reverse complement strand
GCCCTCCCTCACGGTCGGGCCTCCGAAGGGCGCGGAATCACTTCTTCTCCCACACCCGCTCCATCAGGTCGAAGATGTCCCGCTCGCTCTCCTTCAACTCCGCCCGGTTGAACGGGAAGAAGTCGTTGCTGCCGAAGTACGCTTCGGTCATCTCGGCGAAGAACTCCTTGTGGTCGGTCAGGGCGTAGTGCTTCACCCGGCTGCCGTTGTGCAGCAGCGCCTTGTCGCCGTGTCCGCCCTTCTTGTAGGCGTCGAACACCTCCCGCACCCGCGGCTCGTCGAACCCGAGCACCTGGTCGTGGTAGGCGTGGGCCAGTTCGTGCAGGATCACCCACGGCTGCTCCCGCACGTTCCGCTTGGTGGCCAGGTCGGCGGCCCGCGGCAGGTGAACGCACTTCGCCAGGTCTTCGGCGTACCCGTTGCCCTTCAGCCACTCCTTGCTCGGGTGATACTGCATCGGCCCGAGGTCGCCGTGCGTCAGGTCGAGGACGATGGCCACCGCTTGCAACTTCTTCACCTTGTCGGCCGGCACCACCACCTTGATGTCGGCCAACTTGCCTTCGAGGAACCGCAACGCCTTCGTGCCCAGTTCGGCGTCGTCACCCTTGAGAAGCCGATCATCGACGCGAACGGTCCACCCCTCAACTTGCTTCTCGGTACGGCTGGTCGGTTTGGCGTTCTTGGGTGGGTCGGCGGAGGGAGACAGCAGAGCGGCGAGCAGTAATGCGGGGGCGAGCATGGTGAACCTCAGGGGAGCAGGTCGGCGACGGGGATGGCGGCGACGGTCTGCCCGTCGAGTACCAGTGGCACGGCTTGCCCGGGGCGTAATCGGTTCGAGTGCGGTACGCCGGCGGGGAGGCGGTGGCGTCCGGGTCGGTGTACACTTCAAGTTGGGTATCGACGACGTTCACGATCCAGTATTCAGGAATGTCCGCCCGTGCATAGATCCGCTGCTTCACGACGCGGTCGAACTGCAAACTCGCGTCGGCAAACTCGACCACAACACCGACCTCCGACGCCACCGGAAACCGCTTGTCGTAGCCCTCCAACTTTCCGCGAACAATGGCGTCGTCGGGTTCCGGCTCGCTGTCACCGAGTGTGATGGCCGGGTTGATGTGAACATGCCAGTTCACATGGTTCAGATCGAGCCGCATGAAGGCCTGTTGTGGGAAGCACTCCTGCGGCGTCATCGGGCGGAACTTCCAGAGGATCAGCCCTTCCAGCAACTCGCCCGGCTCGTAGTCGCCGAAGATACCGGCCTTGATCATCGTGCGGTATTCGTCAACCGTGAACCGCCGCAGGCGTGCGAGGTCGGCGAGGGTGAAATCCAGTGGATGCCGCCCGTAGGCGGCTGGCGGCCACGTCAGCACGGCGTTCTCGGGCGGGGAATCGACGAGCGTGCTCATGGCGTCACCTCCGGACACCGTGATACCACACGGCCGCGCAAAAAGGAACCGCGGGGGGGCGCCCCGCGGTTCGTGTGGGAGAACCAGCCCGCTCACGCGGGCCGCTCGCCAGACTGTTACTTGTCCCGCTTGCCGGCGCCGCCCATGGCGGCCTGGGCGGCGGCGAGGCGGGCGATGGGCACGCGGAACGGCGAGCAGCTCACGTAGTCCATGCCGATCTCGTGGCAGAACACCACGCTGTCCGGGTCGCCCCCGTGCTCCCCGCAGATACCGATCTTCAGGTGCTGGCCGTGCTTCGCCTTGCGGCTGTCACGCCCCTTCTGGATGCCCAGCTTCATCAACTCGCCGACCCCGTTGAAGTCGATCGTCTGGAACGGGTCGATGGGCAGGATCTTGTTCGCCAGGTAGCTGGGCATGAACCCCTTGATGTCGTCGCGGCTGAAGCCGAACGTCATCTGGGTCAGGTCGTTCGTGCCGAAGCTGAAGAACTCGGCCTCCTCGGCGATCTTGTCGGCCGCCACGCACGCCCGCGGCAGTTCGATCATGGTGCCGATCTGGTACTCCACCTTCACGCCGGCTTTCGTAATGCAATCCTCGGCCACGGCCACCGCCCGCTTCTTCAGCATGGTCAGCTCTTCCAGCACGCCCACCAGCGGGATCATGATTTCGGGCAGCACCTTCTTGCCCTTCTTCTGCACCTCGATCGCGGCCTCGATGATCGCCCGCACCTGCATGTCGCCGATCTCGGGGAAGACGATGGGCAGGCGGCAACCGCGAAACCCCATCATCGGGTTCATCTCGTGCAGCTCTTCCACCCGCTCGAAGATCTTCGCCACCGACACGCCGATTTGCTTGGCCACCGCCTCGGCACCGGCCTTGTTGTCCTTCTGCGGCAGGAACTCGTGCAGCGGCGGGTCGAGCAAGCGGATGGTGACGGGCAGGCCGTCCATCGCCTCGAAGATGCCGACGAAGTCGGCCTTCTGGAACGGCTCGATCTTGGCCAGTGCCTTCTGCCGGCCTTCGACCGACTCGGACAGGATCATCTCCCGCACGGCGGAGATGCGGTCGTCGCCGAAGAACATGTGCTCGGTCCGGCACAGGCCGATCCCTTCGGCCCCGAACTCGCGGGCCTTCAGGGCGTCGGCCGGGCTGTCGGCGTTCGTTCGGATCTTCAACTTGCGGTGCTGGTCGGCCCAGCTCATCAGGGTGGCGAAGTCGGCCGTCATGCTCGGGGCGATGGTCTCCACCTTGCCTACCATCACCTCGCCGGAGGTGCCGTTGATGGTGATGAAGTCGTGCGCCTTCACCACTTGGCCGGCGATGGTGACGGTCTGGGCGGCCTCGTCGATCTTCACCGCCTCGCAGCCGACCACGCACGGCTTGCCCCACCCGCGGGCGACGACCGCCGCGTGACTCGCCTTGCCCCCGGTGCTCGTGAGGATGCCCTTCGCCAGGTGCATGCCGGCCACGTCTTCCGGGCTGGTCTCTTTCCGCACCAGCATGATCGGGTCGTTCGGGTGCTTGGCGGCGTGCTCGACGGCCGCTTCGGCGCTCAGGATCACCTTGCCGCTCGCCCCGCCGGGGCTGGCGGCGATGCCCGTCGCCACCGCTTTGATCTTGCTCTTCGGGTCGAGTTGCGGTTGCAGCAGGTGGTTCAGGCTGTCCGCCGGCACCCGCTTGACGGCGTCCGTCTCGCTGATCTTCCCTTCCTTCGCCATTTCGACGGCGATCCGCACGGCGGCGGTGCCGGTCCGCTTGCCGGAGCGGGTTTGCAGCATGAACAGGACGCCGTCCTGCACGGTGAACTCGATGTCCTGCATCTCCTTGTAGTGGACTTCCAGCTTCTCGCGGATGTCCATGAGTTGCTTGTAGACGCGCGGCATTTCCGAATCGAGTTCGTCAATGAAAGTCCGGCGGAGGTGGAGACCACCATCGCCCGTTATCGGGCATTGCTGCGCGGCGAGATCACGGGGGTTCAACTGTGGCAGGAGTTGAAGCTCCACTCCCAACTCGGCGTGACGCGCGGCCAACTGAACCAGGCCGAGGTGGTGCAG
>JANNDF010000691.1:0-2920 GCA_031387445.1 Planctomycetia bacterium | reverse complement strand
CGACCCCAACGGGGTCGTTCTCACAGTCCAGGGTTGAGGAGGCCTTGCGACGACACCCTGGGGTAGCATCAAGCATCCCTCCCGACCCCAACGGGGTCGTTCCCCCAGGCAAATGAGGTGAACCATGCCGGACCATTTCGCCCGCGAACTGGACGCCAAGATCGACCGCGTGGTGGCGCGGGTCGGGTGGTACGCGCTGGGCGTTGCCCCACTTGCGGACGACCCAGCCCCCGTCCCGCGGTTCACCTACACCGTCGGGCTGATGCAATCCTGCGACCACCCGGAATTCATCGAGTTCGGTGCGTCGGCCAGTGACTCGCACGCTCTCTTCACGCAACTGTACGCCGACCTCCGCGGCGGGCGGTCTTACGCCACGCCAGGGGTGTACACCGTTCACCTCGGCGGGGACGACTATCGCGTCGGCTTCCGCCGCGTGGACGAAACGCAGTACACGTCGTACCTCGGCTTCGCAATGGCCTTCTGCCGGCGGATCGGCCGCATCGGGCAGTTGCAAGCGATGCAGGCGTTCTGGCCGGACGAAAATGGTCTGTTCCCGTTCGACGACGTGTGCGACCCGGCCGTCTGCCGACTTCAACCGCGTCTCGACCTGCCGCTAACGCCACCGCCCGCCGTTCCGTAGCCTACCCTCATGGACCGCACCCGCTACGACGCCTTCGTTTCCACCTTCTTCGACTGCGACCCGAACGCCGTCACCGGCATCTTTCAGGAGTTCCTCGACGCGCTCAAGGCCGAGTCGTCGCTGCCACCGGGGCACTACCTCAGCCAGAACTACGAGACCGCCCAGGCGAACCCGGAAATCCACCTGCTGCCGGGCAACCTGAAGGACGCTCGCGACGCCGTGTTCCCGTACTTCTGGGGCACCGACGGGTGGAGCAGCCCGCTGCACATTGAGAACGTCCGCGGCCCGGCCAACTACGCCAGCCTGATCGGGGCCATCGCCTGCCTGCTGAAGAACCCGAACCTCTGCACCGACACCTACAGCCAGCGGTCGAACGAACTGGAGGTGAAGGCGGTCACGGCGCTGGCGAACCTGGTCTTCTACCATACCGTCGATCCGTGGGGCGTGTTCACCATCGGCGGCACCATCTCGAACATGTACGGCGGGAAAATCGGCATCGAGAAGGTGGTGCCGGGGGCGATGCGGAACGGGTTGAGCGGCGTTCGCGTGGCCGGCATTTGCAGCGAGGCGGCGCACTACTGTGCCGCAACGGTGGCCGGGTGGCTGGGCATCGGCACCGACAACCTGCACGCGATTCCGACCGACCGAAACATGGCCATGCGGCTCGATCTGCTGGCCGAGAAGCTCGACGAACTGTACACCCGTGGGGATGCGGTGGCGTATGTGATCGGCACGTTCGGCAGCACCGACGCCAGCGGGGTGGACGACATCGCCGGCATCCGACAGGTGATCGACGCGAAGGCGAAGGAGTACGGCCGCCCCGCCCCGCAGTTGCAAGCCGACGCCGCGGTCGGCTGGGGGCTGTGCTTCCTGAACGAATACGACACCGTCGCCAACCCGTTCAAGATCAACGCCGACACGCTCCCGGCGATCGAGAAGGCGAAGGTGCTGTGCCGCGGGCTGCGAGTGGCCGACAGCGTGACCATCGACTTCCACAAGACTGGCCGCGGGCACTACCCGAGTTCGGCGTTCCTGGTGAACAACCGGAGCGAGCTGCGGTGCCTCGCCCGCACCACCGCCGCCATGCCGTACTTCAGCGACGCCATCGACCGCCGTGATCCCGCACTGTTCACTCTCGAAACCTCCCGCCCGGCGCTCGGCCCGTACATCGTCATGGCCTCGCTCGACGGCATCGGCCTGCACGGCTGGCAGATGCTCATCGCCCGGAGTCTGGAACTGGCCCAGTATCTGAAGGCGAAGCTGGCGAAGCTCGACTACTGCATGGTGCTGAACGCCGACACGGTGGGGCCGAGCGTGGTCTGGTGGGTGATGCCGAAGGGCCGCAACGCGAAGCAGATTTACGCCGACCTGGAGGCGGGCAAGCTGACCGCCGAAGACGTGCAGCGGTATTCGGCCGAGGTGCGACGGCTGTTCAACAAGCGGGAGTACAGCATGGACCCCGCGGTCGATGCCCGGCTCAGCTTCACCACCGACATCGGCTACCGCCCGCACGGGCACAAGATCCCCGGTTGGAAGTGCGTGTTCTTCCACCCGCAGACGGACGAGGCGATCCTGGATCGGCTCATCTGGAGCATCGAGGAGTTGTAAGTGTTCTGCTCGCTCCACGAGCGGGTTCGGGAAGACCGCTCGCGGAGCGAGCAGAGCACGGAGGGGCCATGCCCACCACCTTCACCGATGTCGCCTGCACGGTGTGCGGGAGCGTGTGCGACGACCTGCGGGTGACGGTGGCCGGCGGGCGGGTGCTGTCCGCCGACGGGGCGTGCCGGCTGGCCAAGCCGTGGTTCGAGGCGCTGAACGACCCGCAACCGCCCGTCGCCGAAATCGCTGACAGCCCGGTGTCACTCGCCGAGGCGTACACCCGTGCCGCCGAGTTGTTGACGGCAAGCAGATACCCCCTCATCTACGGGCTGAGCCGCAGTACCACCGAAGGCCAGCGGGCGGCGGTGGCTCTGGCGGACAAACTCGGCGCGACCATCGACACGACCGCCAGCACCGGGCACGCCCCGAGCATCATGGCACTTCAGCAAGTCGGCGAATCGACTTGCACGCTGGGGGAAGTGAAGCAGCGGGCGGATGTGGTCATCTTTTGGGGCAGCGATCCGCTCGTCACGCACCCGCGGCACATCGACCGCTACTGCCCGCCGCGGCCGGGGCGGACGATTGTGGTGGTGGACACACGCGAAACGGAAACGGCGACATCTTCGCCGCGCGGATGACGTCCGGCGGGCTGGTGATCGACGGATCCGGGTTGGCCCTGTG
>JANNDF010000677.1:0-3357 GCA_031387445.1 Planctomycetia bacterium | reverse complement strand
GACTACTTATTTACCACCGGGGGCGTGGGCCCAACTCACGACGATGTCACCATGGAAGCGGTGGCGTGTGGCATGAATCGCCCGCTCGCTCGCCACCCCGTGATCGAACGACGCTTGCGCGATTTCTACGGCGACCGACTGACGCCGGCGGCTCCAGACATAAAACCCAGCAGCCCGGCCCGACCCCGCACGGCGTCGCCTCTCCCGAACGACACCGCCGCACGCCTTCGCGTCCGCCGGTCGGGTGTGCCTCTCCCGAACACACCCGACCGGCGAGGGGCCGGGCCGCGCTACGCGGCTCCGCGTTGTCACCTCACACCGCCACCGCGTTCAACTCGTCCACTGACACCGTCAGCGCTCCCACCGCCTCCTCCAGCGCGAACAGCCCGGCCCATCCGACCTCACATGGATCGGCGTCGCCCCACCCGCCGTCCGGCGTACAGCCGAGCCAGAAGTCCCCGGCCTGCGGCATCGCCGCCGGCGAGACGATGAACAGCCCACCTCGCACGGCGATCCGCCGCAGGCGAGCCAGCAGCGTCGGAGACAGTTCTCGGCGCACGACCAGTCGCTGCACGTCGAGCGAGTGGTCGTCCCATTCGATCCGGATCATGGCCGGACTCCTGAGCAAGGGCGGGAGAGTGACTCTGCGGGCTGGGTTTCCTGATGCCCGCGTCGAGTGAGAGTAGTATCGCAGCGAATCATTACATTGTCAACTCCTACAGTAATGATTTATCCTGAGCTGTGCCCTCTTCGTCACTTTCCCCGCCGGGATTGAACCACGACCACCAGGAAAGGTGGATGACTCCGACGCACTGCCGGTTGACACTCCCCTCGGTCGCATCCGAGAATAGGAGTCAACACACCGAGGACGGCCCGCGTGACGGACCCGACGCCCAACCCGGAGGGCAAGCTCTCCCGCGCCGCCGCCCAGCGGCTGAGCCAGTACCTGCGGTTCGCCCGCACCCTGGCCGACGCCGACGACACGGTGTCGAGCGTGGAGTTAGCCGAAGCGGTCGGCGTGAGCGCCGCCCAGGTGCGGCGTGACCTGGCCGCCCTCGGACACCTCGGTCAGCGGGGCGTCGGGTACGACGCCGCCGGACTGGTCGAGGCCCTGCGGAAGGCGATCGGCGTGGACCGCCGCTGGCGGGTGGTGATGGTCGGCGTGGGCAACCTGGCGAAAGCGCTGCTCAAATACCGCGGGTTCGCCGCCCACGGGTTCGACGTGGTCGGGCTGTTCGACAACTCCGCGACCGCAATCGGCATGACCATCGACGGGCTGACCGTCGAGCCACTGGCGAACCTGACGGCGGCGGTGAAGCGACTGAAGGCCGAACTCGGCGTGCTGACCGTACCGGCGGAGTCGGCTCAAACGGT
This sequence comes from Planctomycetia bacterium, assembly GCA_031387445.1. Classification (GTDB taxonomy): domain Bacteria; phylum Planctomycetota; class Planctomycetia; order Gemmatales; family Gemmataceae; genus JALHQU01. The sequence goes on along the minus strand of JANNDF010000677.1, from coordinate 1,983 downwards.
GGCGGATGCGGCGGCGGCGGCCGGTTTGAAGGGGCTGATGAACTTCGCGCCGGTGCGGATCAAGGTGCCGCCCGGAGTGAGTGTGGTGCCGGTCGATCTGGCGATCCAGTTGGAACAGCTCGCCTTCGCCGTCCACTTCCACGAGGCGGATGAACCGCCGCACGGCGAACCGCGGGTGTGAACCCGCGGGTGCTCGCCCCTACAATGACGTCCCACCCGGAACCCATCTCACCATGCGCCACACCCTCCTCGCCCTCCTGCTCCTCTCGTGCCCTGCCCTCGCGGCCGACCCGTGCGTGTCCGGCGTGCCCGTGGGCAAGCGGCCGGGGCCGTACAGCTTCCTCGTCGCCACCGGCACCGAGACCGGCAAGCAGACGTGCTACATCTGCGAGCAGGCCGACAAGCCGACGGCGGTGGTGTTCGCGCGCAAGCTGTCCGACCCGCTCGGCAAACTGCTCGCCGCTCTGGACGCCGAGACGACCGCCCGCAAGGAGAGCGGGTTCAAGGCGTGGATGACCCAGTTGACAGCGAAAGCAGACTTGGACACACTGTCCGGCTGGACGAAGAAGCAGGGCCTCAAGAACGTACCGGTCGGCGGGTTCGAGGACACCGACGGCCCGCCGGCCTACAAACTGCACGCCGACGCCGACGTGACCGTGCTCCTGTTCGTCAAGGAGAAGGTGGTCGCTAACTTCGCCTTCCGCGACGGCGAACTGACCGCCGAGAAGGTGAAAGACGTGCTGAAGACCGTGCCCAAGCTGTTCGAGAAATAATCCGCTCCCGGCTCGCCACACCGACCCCGAGTCTCCCATGCGCCCCCGCCTCGCCCCCGCGGTACTGCTCCTGCTCGCCGGCCCGCTGCTCGCGCAGCCGAAGTTCGAGTTCAAGGAGGCGAAGCACGGCGCGGGTCACGTGAAGTACGTGGACGGCATCCCGGTCATCACGGTGGCGGGCAAGCCGGCCGAGATGGGCGAGCAGTTGGCCGAACTGGCCGTCAAGCCGGCGTCCGACCCGACCGACCTGCTGGAACGCTTCCTCGCCGACAACAAACTGAAAGGCGCACTGCCGCTGGTCAAACTTCAGGCGGTGAAGCTGAAAGCCGGCATCCCGGCCGACCACCTGACCGAGATGGAAGCGCTGGCCAAGCGGGCCGAGCGCGACCTCGACCTGATGATCGTGGCGAACACGATGTACGACCTGAGCAGTGGTGTCGGGTGCAGCACGCTGGTGGTGGACAAGCCGCGGTCGGCGACGGGCGAGGTGGTGTTCGGCCGGCTGTTCGACTGGACGCCGACGAAGGGGCTGGCCGAACGCACCGCCGTCGTGGTGATGAAGCCCGAGAAGAAGCACGCCTTCGCCATGATCACCATCACGCCCATCACCGGGGTGGTGTCCGGTATGAACGACGCCGGCCTGTGCCTGACCATCAACGAGATTCGCCTGCGAGACTCGAAGGACAAGGCGGCGTTCAACTGGAAAGGCGTACCCACCCTGCTCGCCTTCCGTCGCGTGCTGGAGGAATGCACCACCGTGGCCGAGGCCGAGAAGTTGCTCCGTGACATGGAGCGGACGACCTCCGCGTGCATGACCATCGCCGACGCGAAGGGCGGGGCGGTGTTCGAGATCACACCGAAGAGCATCGAGGTGCGGTCGGCGAACAAGGGCGTGTGCTGCTGCTGCAACGACTTCCGCACCGACGCGCTGGCCACGAAAGCCAACCCGTGCGTGCGGTTGGAGAAGCTGTTGAAGGCCGAAGCGACCGCCGACAAGCTGGGCGTGGACGACGTGTTCGACCGCCTCGACAAAGTGAACCAGGGGAAGAAGACGATGCAGGCGATGGTGTTCGAGCCGAGCAAGCGGGTGCTTCACCTGAAGATCGGCGACGGCACCGAGAGCGCGACGAAGGTGAAGGCGGTCACGCTGGATGTGGGCAAGCTGTTCAAGTAGCCGCGAGCAAACGGCGAGCGCGTCAGACCTTCGACG
>JANNDF010000663.1:0-2922 GCA_031387445.1 Planctomycetia bacterium | reverse complement strand
CTCGGCGCGCTCTCCGTCGGCCTGCTCCTCGGCTCGCTGTTCACCCCCCGCGGCTGAGGCTCGCTTCCTATGCAGCGCGCACTCACCCGACTTGCAAAGAAATTGGCGGAGTGGAGTGAGGAACAATCCCCGTTAGTACCCGCTAACGCGAAGCAACTGGTCGCCCTCCGGTTGCGTGTCGGCTTCCTGTTCCAGGGGGCGGCGCAGTTCGGTCAGCCGGTCGCCCGCGTTGCCGGCGACGAACTGCCTCACCCGCTCGTCGGCCGACGAGTCCAGTCCGGCCGTCGGGCCGTCGTACACCACCTGCGGCTCACCGGGGTTCAACCGGGCGAGCGGGTAGAGCATGACCACCCGGTCGGCCACCCGCCGGACGGTGCGCATCTCGTGTGTCACCACGACGCTGGTGATCGGCCGCCGGCTGCGGGTGCGGAGGATCAGCTCGTTGATCACGTCCGTCATGATCGGGTCGAGGCCGGTGGTCGGCTCGTCGTACAGCATCACGTCCGGGTCGAGGGCCATCGCGCGGGCCAGTCCCACGCGCTTCCGCATCCCGCCCGACAATTCCGCCGGCATCTTCGCCCGCACACTCTCCGGCAGTCCGACTTCGAGCAACCGCTCGCGAACGATCCGGGTCACGTCCGCCTCGCTCGTCCCGCCCCTCGCCCGCACCCCGAACGCCACGTTGTCGAACACGGTCAGGCTGTCGAACAGTGCCGCACCCTGGAACAGGAAGCCGACCCGCAACCGGAGGGCGACCAACTCCTTCTCCGGCAGCGCCGGCACCGACTTGCCGCCGAACAGGACCTCGCCGGCCGTCGGGTGGAGCAACCCGACGATCAACTTGAGGGTGACCGACTTGCCGCACCCGCTCTCCCCGATCAGGGCCACGGTCTCGTTCGCCGTCACATCCAGGTGGATGTTCGACAGCACCCGTTGCCGGTCGAACTGCACCGACACCCCACGCAGTTGAATGAGCGGGTGGGTCATGGTCATGCCAGCCGTGCTCCTCCCCGCGGCCACAGGGCGGCGGCCAGGGAGTTGGTGAACAGGGCGAGGAGGAAGTCGAGGAACAGGATGGCGACGAACGACAGCACGAACGCTTCGGTGGCCGCCCGGCCGACGCCCTCCGCTCCGGCCCGACTGTGGAACCCGCGGTGGCAGCAGATGAGGCTCAACGCCCCGCCGAAGATCACCGATTTTCCCAGCCCGCTGAGCATGTCGAACCGGGTGACGAAGTGGGTGGTGTGCTCCCAGAAGTGGTGCGGCTCGATGCGGAACACGTACAGGCAGATGACGGTGCTGCCGAAGATGCCCATCAGGTCGGCCACGGCGGTGAGCAGCGGGATCATCAGCACGCTGGCCAGGAACCGTGGGCCGACCAGGAACCGAACCGGGTCGACGCCTAGGCAGGCCATGGCGTCGATCTGTTCGGTCACCCGCATGGTGCCCAGTTGGGCGGCCATCGCCGTGCCGATTCGCCCGGCCAGCATGACCGCCGCCAGCACCGGGCCCAACTCCCGCACGACCGACATGTGGATGACCGACCCGATGCTCGTTTCCATCCCCAAGGCGTTGAACTGGGCGTACGCCTGCACCGCCAGCACCATGCCGATGAACACCCCGGTGAGCGACACCACCCCGACGCTCTGGTAGCCGAACTCGAAGCAGGTGCGGATGAGCTCGTTCCGCTTCAGGTGGCGGGTGAACACGCCCGTCATGGCACGGAGCGAGAACATGGCCCAGTCGCCCAGCCCGGCCGACAGGTCGCCGAGTTTGGTCATCACACCCTGATAAACCGTCGCGCGGGTTGGCTCGGCCGAGACAACAGGTCCGGCCACCGTCAGCGGAACAGTCTCGGTGCTATCGGCAGACACCGCGGCGGACCTTCCTGGTCGGAGTGAACGAGATGTGCCCGGAACGAGCGGGCATCAGAATACATCGTACCGGGACGTGGCGGAAAGTTGGTTGGGGTTGACGTGAACCGGGGGCGAGTACGATCGGCGCCTTCGCCCCCGGCAGATCTGTCAGTCTCGTCGGAAGCGGCGAACCGGACGGCCGTCGCGGTATTCCACCCACTCGCCACTCTCCGCGTCGTACACCCAGCCGTCAATCTCGGACCGACCGTCACGACTCGTATCTGGCTGTGGGTGTTGCCATTCGTGCTGGGCCGCATCCCACTCAGCCTGACGCCGCTTCTGTTCCGCTTGCCAACGAACCGCCTTCACCTCCTGCCGACCCATCATGAACACCGACACCGCCAGGAATACGAGTAGCGGGTTGAACCCACCGCCGAACAGACCGAAGCCGTACAGACCGATCAGCACGGCGAACCCGGCCCCGACCCAGCCGGCAATGATGGTTGCCGTCTCTCGGGTGGTGAACCAACTCAGGAAGGCCCGTAGCACTCGCCCGCCGTCCATCGGGAACGCCGGAATCAGGTTGAACACCACGAGGACGACGTTGGCGAGTGCCAACCGGGCAACGAAATCGCTAACCCACGCGGCGGTCGACCCCATCGGCGAGAGAACCGCTTGCCCTGCGAACCACAAACCGCCCAACACCGCCGCGAGAACGACGTTCACGGCCGGGCCGGCGAGTGCGATCACCATTTCAGCCGACGGCCGCTCGGGCATCCGTTCCAGGCGGGCCACCCCGCCGATGGGGTAGAGGGTGATGTCGCGGGTGCTGATGCCGTACCCGCGGGCGGCGAGGGCGTGTCCCAGTTCGTGCAGGCCGACGCACACGAACACGGCGAGCAGCGACGCGGTATCGAACAGGGCGTCGTCGAACCCGCCGTTGGCGAACGAAGTCGCGAAGACCAGGATCGGCAGCAGCCAGAACCAACCGCTGATGAACACGTCGATGCCGAACGGCCGGCCGACCCTCCAGTTGTTGAACATGGGCGTACCTCCCGCAACGCAG
>JANNDF010000656.1:0-2125 GCA_031387445.1 Planctomycetia bacterium | reverse complement strand
TTTCTGCCCGTGGCCACCCCACCGCACCCCGCCGCCGGAAAATCCTTCCCAAGTGCCCTACCCGACGCCCCGGCGCGAAGAACAATAACAGTACCTCTCCCATCGAGTTTCCGAGGACGACCGATCATGACCCCGCCTGCCGGTGCGACCGCCGAGCCGAAGGCCGCCCCCCGCCACCACGCACCCGCCCAAGAAGTCGAATCCATCACCATCCGTTTCGCCGGCGACTCCGGCGACGGCATGCAGTTGGCCGGAACGCAGTTCACGAATACGTCCGCGCTCATCGGCAACGACATCGCCACCTTCCCCGACTTCCCGGCCGAGATCCGCGCCCCGGTCGGCACCCTCGCCGGCGTGTCCGGCTTCCAGGTGCACTTCAGCAGCCTGGAGGTTCACACCCCCGGCGACCTGCTCGACACGCTGGTGGTGATGAACCCGGCGGCGCTCAAGACGAACCTGAAGGACTTGCAACCGGGCGGCATCCTGGTGGTCAACTCGGACTCGTTCGAGGACAACGACCTGAAGAAGGCGAAGTACGCGTCCAACCCGCTGCTCGACGGCAGCCTGGCCGGGTACAAGGTGATCCGGGTGCCGATTTCCAAACTGAACCGGGAGTCGGTCAAGGAGTCCGGGCTGAGTTCGCCGAAGGAGCAGGACCGCTGCAAGAACTTCTTCGCGCTCGGCCTCGTGTACTGGATGTACGAGCGGCCGCTCGAACCCACCCTCAAGTGGATCAAGGACAAGTTCGGCAAGAAGCCGGAACTGCTGCCGGTGTTGGAGGCGAACACGCGGGCGCTGAAGGCGGGTTACAACTACGGCGAGACGGTCGAGATCATGCCGGTCCAGTACAAGGTGGGCAAGGCGAAGATCGAGCCGGGGCGGTACCGCAAGATCACCGGCAACGAGGCCATCGCCCTGGGGCTGGTGGCGGCGGCGAAGAACGCCGGCCGGCCGCTCGTGTACAGCGGCTACCCGATCACCCCGGCGAGTAGCATCCTGGAGCAACTGGCCGACATGCGGCGGTGGGGCGTGAAGACGCTGCAAGCGGAGGACGAGATCGCCGCGTGCGGGGCGGCCATCGGGGCCAGCTTCGGCGGTGCCATCGGCGTGACCGGCACGAGCGGGCCGGGCATCTGCCTGAAGAGTGAGGCCATCGGGCTGGCGGTGATGACCGAGCTGCCGCTCATCATCATCGACGTGCAGCGCGGCGGGCCGAGCACCGGCCTGCCCACCAAGACCGAACAGGCCGACCTGCTGCAAGCCATGTTCGGCCGCAACGGCGAAAGCCCGGTGTGCATCCTCGCCCCGCAGTCGCCGGTGGACTGCTTCGACATCGCGTACGAGGCGGTGCGGCTGGCCACCCGGTTCATGTGCCCGGTGTTCCTGCTGAGCGACGGCTACCTGGCGAACGGGTCCGAGCCGTGGAAGATCCCGGACGTGGACTCGCTGCCGAAGATCACGATCACGAACGCCACCGAGCCGAACAGCGACGGCACGCTGTTCCACGAAGTCGCCGAGGGGCAGAAGGGGAAGTACCTGCCGTACAAGCGGGACCAGTACCTGAGCCGCCCGTGGGCCGTCCCCGGCACGCCGGGGCTGGAACACCGCATCGGCGGCATCGAGAAGCAGGACACGACCGGGAACATCAACTACGAGGCGGAGAACCACGAGCACATGGTTCACACCCGCTGGCAGAAGATCGAGAACATCGCCGAGGTCATCCCGGAGTTGGAAGTGCACGGGCCGGCCGACGCCGAACTGCTGGTGATCGGCTGGGGCGGCACCTACGGCAGCATCCGGGCGGCCGTCGAGCGGTGCCAGCGGCACGGGAAGAAGGTGGCCTACGCCCACCTGCGGCACCTGAACCCGATGCCGAAGAACACCGAGGCGGTGCTCAAGCGGTTCAAGAAAGTGCTGGTGCCGGAGCTGAACAGCGGGCAACTCTGCTGGCTGCTACGGGCCAAGTACCTGGTGCCGGCCGAGGGGCTGAACAAGGTGCAGGGTAAGCCATTCCTCATTAGCGAGATCGAGGCGGCCGTCGATGCCCGGGTCGGCTGATCTGGCGAGCGGGGGGCGTCAGCCCCCTGGTATCTCGCGTGGCAACACAACCAGGGGGCTGACGCCC
>JANNDF010000610.1:0-11888 GCA_031387445.1 Planctomycetia bacterium | reverse complement strand
CCACGCCTGCCCGTTGGTCAGCCAGAGCAGGCCGTGCGTGCGGGTGGTGTCGAGCGCCAGGCGGGTGAGGCGTTGGCGGAACCAGTTGGAGATGCCGGCGGCGTGCAGGGCCTCGGCCGCTCCCGGCTGCCCGCGGGTGCCGACGGCCAACTCGCGGAGGGCGTCGAACCCGTGGTCGGCGCGGGCGAGCAGGCGGGTCAGGTGCGGCAGGTCGTACAGGGTGAGGGTGGTGAGTTGGTGGCGAATGGGGGAGTGGCACAGGGTGTCGAACAGCACCGCCCCCGGCGCGCCGTCCCCGCCCCACACCTCCGGGGTGACGGTGAACGCGCGGACGCCGGGGAAGCGGGCGGGGTCGCACAGCACTTCGGCCACGGGCCGCACGTCCCGCCCGCCCGTGTTGTGATCGAACTGGACGCTAAGCGCTCTCACCCGCCCCAGGTGCGGGCCGTCGAACCGCTCCCACCCGCCGGCGACGGCGGGCACGGTCAGGTGCAGGGTGTCGAGCGGTTCGGCGGCCATGGCGGCGGCGAGGGAGGCCGTCTCGGGCAGGTGGGCCGGGTGCAGCAGGAGGGTGTCGACCAGCCCGCCGTTCAACAGGACGGACGACACGCCGAGGTGCGAGTGGTGGGAGACGGCCACCCCGCCGGTCGGCTGCACCGCCCAGCGGTCCTGGGTGGCGGTGAACGTCGGCAGCGGCTGGCCGAGCGGCTCGTACACCGGCCGCAGCCAGGCCAGGTGATGCGCCTGGAACAGTTCCCGAATGCGGGCGAGTTTGGCCGAGTCGGGGGTGGGGGGGAAGGCAGTCGCTTCGCGGGAGTACGCCACGGACAGGCGGATGAACTCGGCGCGTTCGGGGTCACCGTTCTCGTCCAGCCAGTCGGCGTACACCAGCCGCGGCAGGTCGTCGTCCGGGGCGGAGGCGATAGCGGACACGAACGCGGCGCGGTCGGACATGGGAACGCCCCCAAGTGCTCTGCTCGCTCCGCGAGCGGGTTCCGAAGTCCGCTCGCGGAGCGAGCAGAGCACGTCAGGCCGGCACGATGAAGATGCGGAACAGGCGGTCGAGCGGGGTCTGGTCGGGGCGGCGGAGGGCGGCGAACACCATCAGCCCGAGCAGCACGATGCCGAACAGCCAGAGCACCGTGCGGGTGTACACCCAGTATGGGCGGTACACCTGGAGGGCGATGACGGCGAGCAGCAACAGCAGCAGGGGCAGCCACGCCAGCAGCGCCCGTAGCCAGCACACCCAGACAGACGCCGGCCGGCCGTCGCGGCGGACGAACGCCAGCCCGGCCACCCAGCGGGCGATGCCGCCGCGGAACATCAGGGCGAACAGCGGGAACCAGAGCAGCGGCCACTGGGCGATGACGCACGCGAACACGATGCCCAGCACGCCCGTCACCCGGTCCAGCTTGTCGTCGTCGTCCACCTGTACGCTCACGCCGCGGGTGCCTGTCGTTCGCTTCTCCGCCGGCTCGACCTGGAGCAGGTACTCCCGCACGAAGTCGTAGGACTGCACGTTGGCCGGGTCGGGGCCTAACTGTTCGACCAGCCGCTCGACGAACGTCCGCAGGACCGACCGCTCGACCGGGTTCAGCCGCCGCTCGGCCTCGTCCCGCATCGCCTGCCGGCTGGCCACCTGCTCGCGGAGCGAGGCCAGCGTCTGCTCCGCCCGCTCGTCACCCAGCAACCGCTCGAATTGCGCCAGCTCCAGCCTGCCGTACTCGCCGGTCGCCCGCCCGCGGGCGGTGGCGAGCCACCTGTCCCGCTTCTCCTTCGTGTCCAACACGCCCACCACCCGCCCCCGCTCCTCCGCCGCCATCGACACGCCGAACGCCGAGAACCAGTTCACCGTGGTTGCCAGCAGGAACATGGTCAACAGCCAGAAGCCGCACAGCAGGGCGGTGGCCGACAGGTGCCCGGCCCTCATGCCGGTCGTCACCTCGGGCGGGTGTTGGCGGTTGTCGTGCAGTTCGGTTTGCAGTTCGGCCAGCGTGTCGAAGCGGTCGGTCATCAGGTCGGTGGTGATGACCGCCGCCTTGCTCGGCAGCGGGGCGAACACCGGCACCGTGCTCGTCCGCGGTCGCCCTTCCAGCATGAGCGTCGTCACCCGCCGCAGGAACTGGAACGGGTCGGCGGTGCCGCTCGGGTAGCGGGTGCGGGTCTCGCCGACGGCCACCTCCTTGCCCGTCGGCAGGGGGAAGTCGAGCACCTGCACCCGCCCGCTCGGCTCCACCCACACCTGATCGGGCGTCACCAGGGGTGAGGCCGAACCGTCCTTCTCGCCGTCGATCAACTCGGCCGTCAGTTGCTCCAGCACCCCGCGGGCGTCGGCCCATGTCAGCCGCTCCTGTTCGCTCACCACGTCCGTCAGTGGCGCCCCGGCCGGGGCCACATACGCCACCCACGCCCGCTCCCCGCCGCCCCACTCGATCGCCCCGTGCCCGACCGCCCGCAGGCGAGCCGGCCGCACCGTCGGCTCGTCGAACCGCGAGTCGTCGCCCGCACCGGGCGGCTCGATCCGCACGATCACCCGCCGGCCGAGGGATTCGTCTTCGCCCACCCACACCTGCCCGCCGTCGTCCACGTCGCACAGCTTGCCGGCCACCTTGAACAGCCCGATTTGCTCGGGCAGCGGCACACTCGACGGGACGGTGCGGTCGAGCGGATTCGGGTGCGAGCTCACCAGCCGCGAGCGGCGGGCCGGTTGGCGCTTCTGCACCACCCGCGTGCCGGCGACGAAGTCGTGAATGCCGCGGTTGCCCAGCTTCGTCTTCCGCAGTTGGATGAACAGCAGGCCGAGGCTGACCAGCAGGCAGAGCGGGTAGAACACCACCCACAACTCGAACTTGCCGAGCATGACGGCGGCGAGCATGGCGAACACCGTCGGCACCCACCAGATGGCGTAGTACGCCAGCGTGCGGGCGAACCCCCACAGCACCCCCGGCGGGCCGGTCTGCCCCACCCGCCGCACCCGCAGGCGGAACAGGTACTTGCCCGGCGTGGCCCCGTACACCCCGTCGAACAGGGTGAAGTAGAGCAGATGGAACACCCACCCGATGGCCATGCTGTCGAACTGCGAATCCGTCGGCTTCACCTCGAACAGGAGGGAGCGGAGGAACTCGACCGGCAGGAGCACCATGTACCCGATGACCATGTCGATCAGGTACGCCAGGACGAGCGACCGGACGCCGGCCGGCGACTGGTTCTGCGGCAGCACGTCGGCGAGCGCGTCGCGGAACTCTTCCAGGCTCTGGAACCGCCGCGTGCGATCCCGCTCCAGCCCCTTCAGTACCGCCCGCTCCAGTTCCGCCGGCACCTCCGGCCGCTTCGGCCGGAGCGGCGGGGCCGGCTCGCTGATCGCCTTCGCCAGCACCGCCGTCAGGCTGTCGTGCTGGTGCGGCGCCTGCCCGATCAGCAGGTAGTAGAGCGTGGCCGCCACCGAGTACACGTCCGAGTCGTACCCCACCGGTTCGTGCCGGATCTGCTCCGGCGGGGCGAACAGCACCGTGCCCAGGAACGTGCCCGAGTGCGTCAGTTGCTTGCCCGCGTCGCCGGCCAGCGACTTGCTCAGCCCGAAGTCGCCCACCTTCACCCGCCGGTCGCTCGTCAGGAAGCAGTTGCTCGGCTTCACGTCGCGGTGGATCACCCCCAGCCGGTGCGCCTCGATCAGACCGTCGATGACATCCAGCATGAACTCGACCGCCTCTTTCACCGGCAGCGGGCCGCGATCGTCCACCTCGTCTTTCAGTGTGCGGCCCGGCATCAACTCCATGATGATGAACGGCCGGCCGTTGTCGGTGTCCGCCCGCAGCACGAACACGCACCGCGGGTGCGAGAGCTGGCTGGCCAGCCGCCCCTCCTGGCGGAACCGTTCGACCGACGCCGGGTTGGTGGTCAGCCGCCGCGACAGCAGCTTCACTGCCACTTTGGTGCCGGTGTTCGGGTCCTCCGCCTCGTACACCTGCCCCATGCCCCCGCTGCCGAGCGCCTTCACCAGCCGATACCCGCCGATGCGGGCCGGGGCCGCGTCTCGCGTCGGCGGGTCGGGGTCGGACGGGTCGCCCCCGCCCGAGCGGGTGGCCGCGAAGTCTTCGGCCTCTTCCGGCGGGGCCGAGAGCAGTTGGTTGATGGGCGACGGTTGCACCGGGCGGATGATCGTCTCGTCGTGAACGACCGGCTTCAGCCGCTCCCCACAGAACATGCAAAACGACGGCACCTCGCCGGGGTTGCCGGAGTCGGACAGGGACCGAGAGCAGCGGGGACAGTTGAGGGCCATAGTCGTCCGCGGGCGAGCGGAGAGTGTGAACGGGTGTTCGCCCGCCCGGTCCGGGAATTATGCGAAACGGGGGACAAAACTCAAGCTGAGTGGCGACGGTCACGAGCGACGAGATGATCGAGCGACCGCACAACCGAACCGGCCGGGGCACTCATGCGGCCGGCGTCTGCAACTCGGGTGGGATCTGGAACTCCTGCGTGCCGCCGGTGCTGCCGCCCGTTCCCACCCGTGGGAAGAACACCCGCACGCTGGTCCCCTGGCCGGGGACCGATTCCACCTGGGCCAGCCCGCCCGCGTGGTCGATCACCTGCCGCACCACCGCCATCCCCAGCCCGCTGCCGGTCGGCTTGGTGGTGAAGTACGGCTCGAACATGCGACGGCGGGTGGCCTCGTTCATGCCCACGCCGTGATCCCGCACTTCCAGGAGCACGAACGGGCCGGAGAACGCCGAATGCCCGGTCAGGTTGACCGGCCGCAACGTCACCTCAATCGCCCCGCCGGTCGGGGACGCTTCGACCGCGTTCATCACCAGGTTGAGCAGCAGGCGGGTGAACTGCGTTGTGCCGATGAGCACCAGCCCCACCGGCGTCGGTTGGCCTCCACGAGAGCCGTGATGACGAACCGAACGCGGCCATGGACACGTCCACTTGGGTGCGGTTTGAACTGCTGGCACTGGCGGCATCACCACGAGCGGCGAGCAAACTCCGCAAGCCACGTCCGACGGGCGGGGAAAGAACCGCGCCCTGATATGCGGCACGGGAATTGCGCGAGTGGAAACGAAATCGCACACTTCGGTCAGGCATTTCCGGGCCGGCTACACTACGGGGTTGCGCCATCGGTTCCATTGCGGCACACTTCTGACTGCTCGTGAGGTGCCGTATGGACGACGTACTCTTGTCCTGCTTGGCAGAGTTCCGGGAGTCGCCTGATTGGGTACTGGAACAGATTGAGGACGATATGCGGCCGTGCCAGAAGATCGCCGACTGGTGGAATTACATCCCACACGAGGTTGCCGTGGTGTGGCACGAGTTGTCCGTCGAGACGAGGGTGGTCGCCTACCTGATGGCCCGGTGGCAAACTTCGTTCGAGGGGTAACTGTTCACCTCAATAGCGATCTGACCCCAGGTTGGTCCAGATCGCCAAGCGTAATGCCGTCAATGCACATCATGATCTGCTGGCCCAACATGGACACGTTGAGAATAAACTTGTCCCTTGCGCACGTCGGCTCATCACCGTCGCCGCCAATCACGGACATCGTGAACCCGTCCGCGAACCGCAATTTTTCACACCACTCCCTGACTTTCGGCTCCTCAAATGAGATGGTGATAAAATCGTCACGGTTTTTGCTCATGGTCCAATGGGCACAGATGTTCCGGATTTCTCGGATGCTATCGAGTTCAGCGTGTGTCTGTGGGCCGATGATTCCAAACAGTCTGGCAACGTCAATCCGGCTACTGAAACTGCCGAGTGGCCCCTGATGCCTGAATATCTTGTCTGCCAGCGATGCGCAGTACGGATTGTCTCCCCATTTTTTCAAGTATTCCTTGAGCAGGTCGGTTAAGAAGTCGTCAACAAATGCTCCACCCAGCACCCCAGCGGCACGGTCGGACGCGCTGCGCAGTTCACCGCAAATCCAGAGCGCGACCGACTGCCTGTTGAGCATTTCTCGCCCTGCGAGTAGTGCGGCTTCTTGAGGTGTGCTTGGTGCCTGCTGGACTTTGCCTAACGCCCCATCGCCGGCCTTCGGCTTGCCGGTTGACTTTGCGACAGCGCTCACAAGAATCGATTGCACATGAGTCTCGATGTCCTTCCCTTTGGAACCAACTTGAAGTGCCGCCGCCACGTCGTCATCAAGCGTAAGAGTGATTTCCTTCGCCATCGCACCACCTCCGCTGCGGTGCGGTCATCCTAGCGACCACCGTCGCTGCCCCACCCCGTTCGCTTTCCCATCTTCGCGCCACTGACCTTCCCTTCCGCGCTTTCCGCCCACTTTTCGATAGCGTCCGTTCAGATAACAAGTGTACAGTTTCCCCGGCGGCGTTCTGAGGCCACACGGGTGGCGAACAAGGTTCTTGGGCAAAGCCGCGTCGTGTCTAACAACGTCTAGTTAGGCACCGCCCAGCACCTCGGCCAGCCACTTTTCGGTCGAAAAATCTCCGTTAGCGACCGCAATTCGTTGACAGACATGGTGGACAGGTGTATATATACCTACACAACGCCGCAATGAGGAGTTGGACGCGACCGAGGGGCGGACGGCACGCGGGGAACGTGCCACCAACCATCGGCCACCAACTGAACGGCGAAGCGAGGCGATCATGGAAAGCTGGCGCATCGTGTGGCGGGACGGATTCGTGCCGGTGCTGTCCACCGTCGGGCTGATGAGCCTGCGGGACGCCCTGCGGTCCGACGACCCCCGACTGGTTCAAGGGGCCACCACCACCCCGCCGCCACTCATGTGCGTGCAGGACTGGCCGGTGGAGGCGTGCTGTGCCCTCGGCTTCTGCGGCTGGCAGGGCGACGCGCTGCACACCGTCGGCGAGGTGGAAGAGCACTTCGCCAAGTGCTGCTTCGAGGCCGACCAGCGGCTGGGCGAGCCGGCAGCGTGCCGCTGGTTCCTGAACTGGTTCGATGACACCCCGCGGAGTGAGATGCGCCGCGAACTGCTGGCCGAAGTGGAACTGGCCCTGGCCGACCGCATCCTGGTGGATGATCTGCCGGCCACCACCACCGAAGTCGATCCGTTCGTCGCCCCGCTGCTGAACCGCCTGCACGCGGCCAAAGTCGCCGCCGCCTGAGCAACACCTGATCGGTTGACCCACCCAGGCCCCCACACCGTTACCCAACGCGAAACCATTCACCCACTGCTGACAAGGGCACGGCCATGATTCCGATCTGCAAGCACTGCGAGAAGAGCAAGGTGAACCGCCCCCGCGGGCTGTGCTGGAGCTGCTACTACACGCCGGGCGTGAAGGACATGTACCCGAGCACCAGCAAGTACGCCCGCCGCGGGGTGGGCAACTTCACCGGCAACGCCCCGATCTCGGCCCGCCCCACTTGCTACGCCCCCGGCACCCCCGAGAAGATGGCCGTGCTGGAAGAGCGGGCGAAGAACAAGCAAGCCCTGTGGCACCCGTTCGACGCCCAATACGAAGGCGACCCGCGGCCGGTGCGGTTCCTGGCCCGCGTGGGGATCGGGCAGGGGCAGGGGCGGGAGATGGCGATGGCCGGTTAAAACCCGGCTCTCGGCGAGAGCCGGCCACCCTACAAAGCCGCCCGCGGTCGCAAGGAAGCGGCGACCGCGGGCGGTGTCATTTCCAAAGTACTCCGCACTCTCCGAGCGCGGTTTCACTTCCGACCGCACTCGGAGAGTGCGGAGTACATTAAGACCTCATCTCCTTCGCGGTGGGGCAATCATGGATCACCTCTGGGCACCGTGGCGGTTGAGTTATGTGGCGACGCCGAAGCCGCCGGGTTCGCCGACCGACGAGTGCTTCGTGTGCAAAGCCCTCGCCGACACCGACGACCGGACGCACCGGGTCGTTCGTCGCACGCCTCTGTCCGCCGTGTTCCTGAACGCCTTCCCGTACAACAACGGGCACCTGCTGGTGGTGCCGCACACGCACGTCGGGCGACTCGACCAACTCTCCGCCGACCAATCCGCCGAGTTGCAACAGACCATTTGCGACATGATCGCGGCGCTGGAAAAGCTGATGTCGCCGCACGGCTTCAACGTGGGGCTGAACCTGGGGGCGGCGGCGGGGGCCGGCGTGCCGGGTCATTTGCACTGGCACATCGTCCCGCGGTGGAACGGCGACACCAACTTCATGCCCGTGCTCACCGACACGAAGGTGATTTCGCAGAGCCTCGACGCACTGTACGATCTGCTGACCAAGCCCGCTTGACCCGGAGCCACCTCATGCGACTGGCGCTACTCGTACTGCTGCTCGTCGGGGTGGCGTTCGCCCAGGAGAAGGAGCGGCCGTACCGCGAGCCGGAGTTGCCCGCCGACGCCCGTAACCACTGGGCGTTCACACCGCCGAAGCGTCCGCCGGCGGCCGGCACCAATCCCATCGACACGTTCATTCAGGCGAAGCTCGACGCCGCCAAGCTGAAGCCCGCCCCCGAAGCCGACAAGCTCACGCTGCTCCGTCGTGTCACGTTCGACCTGACCGGCCTGCCGCCCACGCCCGCCGAGATCGACGCGTTCCTGAAAGACACCGCCGCCGACGCCTACGAGAAGGTGGTGGACCACCTGCTCGCCAGCCCGCACTTCGGCGAACGGTGGGCGCAACACTGGCTCGACGTGGTCCGGTTCGCCGAGAGCAACGGGTACGAGATGGACGGCGACCGCCCGCACGCCTGGCGGTACCGCGACTACGTCGTCCGCTCGTTCAACGACGACAAGCCGTACACCCAGTTCCTCACCGAGCAGATCGCCGGCGACCTTCTGGCGAAGGGCAAGAGCGGGGCGGAAGCAGCCGAGTTGCACGTCGCCACCGGCTTCCACCGCTGCGGGCCGGTCCACTTGGTGAGCGGGAACGTCGATCCGGAAGAGACGCGGCAGGAGAAGATCACCGAGATCGTGAACGGCCTCGGGTCGGCGGTGCTGGGTTTGACACTGGCCTGCACACGCTGCCACGATCACAAGTTCGACCCGATCACGCAGGGCGACTACTTCCGCCTGGCCGCGTTCTTCGGCGGGGCGGTGTACAAGGACATGGAGTTCGCCACCGAAGCCGAGCGGAAGGGGTTCAAGGATCAGACGGCGGCGGTGCTTGCAAAGGTGGCTCCGCTCAAGAAGCAGATCGCGGAGATCGAAGCACCAGCGCGAGTGAAGGCGGAAGCGGAGAAGAAGGCGAAGCTGCCGGCCGAGACGCGGGCGGCATTCGACGTGCCCGCCGACAAGCGAACACCCGAGCAGAAGAAGCTGGTGGACGCGGCCAAGCCGGTCATCAAGGTGACGTGGGACGAGGTGCTCGCGGCGCTGTCCTCGGACGAGCGTGCGACCCGTGTGAAGTTGCGAGACCAGCAGTTCGCCGAAGAGGAGAAACTTCCCCCGCCATTGCCCACCGCCTGGGCCGTCGCCGACGCCGACAAGCCGACGCCGACGTTTGTGCTCAAGCGGGGCGACTGGAAACGCAAGCAGTCGGAGATCTCGGCCGGGTTCGTGGGCGTGGTGACGGACGGCACGCCGGAAGCGAAATCGCGGCTCGATCTGGCGAAGTGGGTCACCGACCCGAAGAACCCGCTCACCGCCCGCGTGATCGTCAACCGCCTGTGGCAGCATCACTTCGGCCGCGGGCTGGTCGGCACGCCGAACGACTTCGGCACCCGCGGGGAGAAGCCGCCGCACCCGGAGTTGCTCGACTGGCTGGCGTGCGAATTGGTGGAGCCAAGCCGGGCGAAACCCTGGACGCTCAAGCACCTCCACCGCCTGATGGTCACGTCCGCGGCGTACAAGCGGGCGAGTGACACCCCGGCGTCAGTGGAAGCGGCCAAACTCGACCCGGACAACAAGCTGCTGTGGCGGGCGAACCGCCGTCGGCTGGACGGCGAGGCCATCCGCGATGCGATGCTGACCGCGGCGGGCACGCTGAACCGCGAGGTGTACGGGCCGAGCGTGCGCGTGCCGCTCGAACCGGAGGTGTACGACCTGATCTTCACCGAGGACGAGCCGACGAACCTGTGGAAGGTGACGCCCGACCCGAAGCAGCACACCCGCCGCACTCTGTACCTGTTCGCCAAGCGGAACGTCCGCCAGCCGCTGCTCGAAGCGTTCGACCAGCCCGACACGCTCGGCTCGTGTGCCGTGCGGGGCCGCAGCACGTTCGCCCCACAAGCGCTCATCCTGATGAACGGCCCGCTTGCCGCCGAACAGAGCAAGGCGTTCGCCGTGTCGCTCGTGACCGGCGGGGGCACCGAGAAGGGATGGATCGAGTCGGCGTACCGCCGGTGTTTCGGCCGGAGTGTGACCGCGGACGAGTTGAAGAGGTTGACCGCGTTCCTCGACGAGCAGTCGAAGTTGCTGGCCGCTCGCAAGGCGAAGGGTGACGACATCGGTGTCCCACCGGGGTTGCCGAAGGACGCCGACCCGGTGCGAGCGCGGGCACTCGCCGACGTCTGCCTGGCGCTGTTCAACCTGAACGAGTTCATCTACGTGAAGTGACACGAGCCGGAAGCGTGAGCGACGGGCGGCTCCATCCCCGTCGCTCACGCTTCCGGCTCGTCAGGGCGAAATCATGCGTGACATCTCCCCGTCCACCGACCGCCCGGTGCTCGCCCTCGCCGACCTGGCCGACGCCGTCGGCACGTGGGCGCGGGTGTGCCGCTGGCTGCACGCCGGCGCCACCACGCCCACGCACGCCTTCCGCTGGCCGGCGGTGTCCACCGTGTCGGCCGACGGTTCGCCGGAAGCACGGATCGTCGTACTGCGGCGGTTCGACGAGGCCGCCCGCCTGCTCGTCTTCCACACCGACATCCGCACCGCGAAGGTGGCCGACCTGCGGCGGAACCCGCGGTGCGGGTTCCTCTTCCACGACCCGGACGACCGCCTGCAACTCCGTCTGCGGACGACCGCCACCGTCCACCACGCCGACGCCTTCGCCCGCCGTGAGTTCGACGCCCTGTCGCCGCACAACAAGGCGACGTACTCGTCCGTCGGAATGCCCGGTGCCGAAGAACCAGCCGACGCCCCGTTCGCCTACCCCCCGAAGCCGCCGGCGGACGAGGCGATGGCGTTCGGGCACTTCGCGGCCGTGGCGTGCGAGATTCAATCGGCCGACGTGCTGGAACTGCACCCGAGCGGGCACCGGCGGGCGGCGTTCGAGTGGGCGGGCGAAGGGGTGAAGATGAAGCGGGTCGGCCCGTGAGCGACGGGTGGACGGAAGCGTTCGCGTCCATAAGTCTGCGATATCGATTCACACTCTTCGGGAGCAGCCATGGCCGCCACCACTCACGCAACTCCGACCGCACCGGCGACGGACAAGACGCTTTGGAAGAACGGGGCCGGAGTGGGGGCGGCGGTCGCCTCCGCGCTGGGGTCGCTCATCGCCGTCGGACCGGGGGCGTCGCAACCGCCGACGACCGACCCGGCCGACTACTTCGTGGTGGTTTCAGCGGTGGCCGCGTTCGCCCTGATCGGTGCCATCTGCGGGGCGATCATCGGCAGTGCCATCCCGGTCATCGAAACGAAGTCCGACACCCAGATCGGCACCCACTGACACCCCTTGCTCATGGCAGACGAGCCGCACCACCCGCCTACGTCCGGATTGATATCGGGCGGTCGGCGGGCCTGCTCGAACGCAGCGGGTTCGTGCGTGAAGGGTGCCTGAGGAGTTTCCGCGTGTGCCGCGGGGAGCGGCACGACTTCCACATCTACGGCCTGCTGCGAGCGGACTTGGCCGCCCGGCCGCCCCTCACTTCGACCTCGCCGCCGTCACCGCCTTCGCCTCCGTCGTGAGGGTGGCGGTGTCTACACCCCTGCCCCACGCCGTCAGCAACGCCACAGCGTCCGGCGTGCCGATGTGGGAGCATGTCAACCACTCCGGGATGGGCCGGAGGGTGGTGTAAGCTGAAACGGCGAGCCGGGGGCGTGAGCGGCCGGAGCAAT
>JANNDF010000530.1:0-7138 GCA_031387445.1 Planctomycetia bacterium | reverse complement strand
CGCCGCCGGTTCACCAAACTCCGGCTTCCGTCGCCCGTCGCGCCAGTCACGCTGAAGCGTGAACTCCAACGGTCGGCCGCACCGCCGCCCGGAAATGACGCCGACCCGCCCAAGTTGGGCGGGTCGGCGAGTTGTTGTTGCGTCGTCGGGGTCAGATCACGCCACTTTCTTCTTCTTCCGCAGTTTGGCCAGGCCGAGGAGCGGCAGGCCGAGGCCGGCGATCAGCAAGGTGGCCGGCTCCGGCACCTGGGGCGGCTCGACCACGGTGCCGAGGGGCGCGTCGGTCGAGGTGATGTTGCTGTCCTTCAGCCCGTCCGACGTGCGGTTCGTCTCGGCGGTGAAGCTCACTTCCTTCTTATCGCCGAAGGTGGACGTGGCCATGAAGTTCCCCAAACCGATCTGCCCGGCCGGGATGGTCGGGCCGTTGTACGTGAACACCAGGTTGGGGATGCTCGCGTCGTCGGTCGGGTTGAGCAGCACCGGGGCGGGGCCCACGTTCTGTACTTCGGCCGTCCAGTTCGCGTCCGGGGTCACCACCGACCCCGCCACCAGGCCGTCGAAGTCGAAGATGGTGAAGTAGTTGCCGGCCTGCAGTTTCATGTCCGTCGGCAGCACGATGGCGTACTGCCAGCGGTAGTTGCCCGACTCCGGAAACACCGTCACGCTCGTCGGCAGCAGGCCGGCCTGAGCCGTCCCGCCGATCAGCCCGACGACCGCCACGGCGGCCGCCACCAGGCGAGTGATGCTTGTCCTACGGGTCATACAGTCTCCCTCCTTGAAAGGCGACATCTCGGTGTCGGCCGGGCACCCGAACAGGTGCGCCGGTCGCGTATGGGGCCTTCGCCGTTCCCTCCGTCGTCGGCCCCGGTCGTCGTCTCGGGGGGCGGAATAGACCGCCCACCCTACCGTGTCAATCACAACTGCGTCCGCCCGCGGTCGGCCGGGCGGGGGCGTGCCGAATCAGACGGTCGCGGCGACGGTCTTCTTGCGGCGGAAGGCCAGGCCGAGGAGCGGCAGGCCGAGGCCGGCCAGCGCCAGGGTGGCCGGCTCGGGCACTTGCACGTCGCCGCCGGGCACCGGCACGTCGGTGTAGGTGATGTTCGAGTCCACCTTGCCGTCCGAACTGCGGTGCGTGCGGGCGGTGAAGAACGACTCCGACCGCTCCTCGTAGGCCGAGTTGGCCATGAAGTTGCCCAGTCCGGTCTGCCCGACGTTGATGGTCGGCCCGTTGTACTGCCAGGACAGGTTCGGCTTGGCCGGGTCGTCGAACGGGAGCACGCTCGGCGGGGTTGGCCCGACCATTTGCGTGGTGAACGACCAACTCGCGTCCGGGGCCACGTCCGTGCCCGGCACGAACCCGTTGAAGTCGTAGATGGTGAAGTAGTCACCATTCTTCAGTTGGCTGTCCGTCGGCAGCACGATGGCGTACTGCCAGCGGAAGTTCCCGCCGTCCGGGAACACGGTCACGCTGGTCGGCAGCAGGCCGGCGGAGGCGGTGCCCCCGGCGAGTGCCATGAGCCCCACCGCCGCGAGCGGGGCCAACCATTGCGAACGGGTCATGTGCAACCCTCCTTGTGTGTCGCCGGCACTGTGCCGGCCGAATCATGCCAAGCGGCGAACCCAAACCCGCCGTTCGACAGCGAGCAATAGTGCCCGCATCCGAGAAACGTGTCAACCGCGACTCCCACCCGCCCAGGCCTCTCCATCTCACCTGATTTTCCAGCCTGTCTGAACACCCGACATCAAGCGGGCGGGGAAAATTGGCCGGGCGGCACCTACTTCTCCGCCGCCGCTTCCGTGTACTCGCTCGTGTAGGTGAACTTGGTGCCGTCACCGCGGTGGTTGGGCACCTCTTTCTTCACGGTCAGTTTGGCCCCGTGGTAGCGGCCGGTCTTGGTGTTGAAGAACACGTCCCCCTCCCACAGCACCGGGGCGAGGGCCGGCACCACCGCCGGGTCGCTCGGCAGGTCCTTCACCGTCGTGCTCACCCCGACCACCGCGTACACGTCTTTCATCCCGCGGAAGGTGTACGTCTGCGTCGCGTCGAACTTCTCGCCGGTGCCCAGGGGCGGGGGCAGTTTCAGCACGAACGCCCGCTCCCAGGTGTCGTTCGCGGCGGGCATTTTTGCCGGCCACACCAGGCGGAACGGCAACTCCGCGTCCAGCCGTTCGGCCGCCGCCTTCTGATCCGACTTCGCGTCCAGCACTTTCCCGGTCGTGTCCACGGTGAGGGTGAACACCGGCTTGTTCAGGAACGGCATCCCCTTGGCGTCGTCCGGGTCGGCGGAGTCGATCACCCGGTTCACCGGCTTCTTGTCGCCGACCGTTTGCGTCACCTCCTGGCGGAGGGCCGCGACGGTCATTTCGAGGGTGGCCGAGCCGTCCTTGCCGACCGCCTTCACCGCCCATTGTTTGGTGCTGGTCAAGGCCGTGACCGTTTTCACCGCCGTCGGCTTCTTCGCCCCCTCGTCGAGGACCAGTTCATCGACGGTGGTGTTCTGGCTCACCTTGTAGGTGAGTGTGTCGCCGGTCGTCCACACGAACTTGGGCGGGTCGGCAGCGGGCGACACGGCGGCGACGGCGAACAGGAGTAGGAACGAGACGGTGCGAGGCACGACCAGCCCTCCGAGCGGGAGCGAGCCGGGGGAATAGCGAGCGGCACGAGGTCCGGGAAGGTGAGGTGTGACAGGCGAGCCGTGCAACCCCGCCTATCTTCTCCCGCCGGCCCGAACTATACTTCCCCCCATGCGGACCATCTTCCTCGACTTCGGCAACGTGCTCGCCTTCTTCGACCACCAGCGGGCGGTGGCGAAACTGGCCGGGTTCACCCCGCTGCCGCCGCACGAGTTGACGCTCGCCCTGTACGGGGGCGTGTTGGAAGAGGACTACGAGTGCGGGCGGATCAGCACCGCCGAGTACATCCGCCTGGCCACCCGCGACGGCCAACTCACCTGCACCGCGACCGAGTTCGAGGCGGCGTTCGTTGACATCTTCACGCTCAACCCGGAAGTGAGCGATCTGATCCCGCGGCTGGCGAAGAACAACCGGTTGGTGCTGGCCAGCAACACGAACGACGCCCACTACCGCAAGTATTGCGAGCAGTTCGCCGACGTGCTGTCGCACTTCGCCGCCCGCTGCCCCAGCCACCACGCCCACAGCCGCAAGCCGCGCGCGGAATACTTCGCCTACTGCCAGCGGCACACCGCCCACCCGCCGGCCGAGTGCGTGTTCGTGGACGACATGCCGTCGAACATCGAGGCCGCCCGCAAGCACGGCTGGCAGGCGGTGCTGTACCGCCCGGGCGACGACCTGGCCGGGCAGTTGCGGGCGGCGGGGGTTGTCTTGGAACCGGGCGCGCAGTGACCGGGTGTGGAGACGCCCACCCGGTCACTGCGTTCCCGGTTCCAATACAATAACCGACCCGCGGAGACCCGTTGATGGACGTGCTCGAACGGCAAGACCCCGACATTTACCACGCCATCCGTGGCGAGACGGCCCGGCAGAAGTTCGGGCTGGAGATGATCGCGTCGGAGAACTACACCAGCCGGGCGGTCATGGCCGCCCAGGGGTCGGTGCTGACGAACAAGTACGCCGAAGGCTACCCCGGCCGGCGGTACTACGGCGGCTGCGAGTTCGTGGACGAGGTGGAAAAGCTCGCCATCGACCGGGCGAAGCAACTGTTCGGCGGGGATCACATCAACGTGCAGCCGCACAGCGGCGCGCAGGCGAACATGGCGGTCTTCCTGGCGTGCCTCCAGCCGGGCGACACCATCCTCGGGTTGGACCTGGCGCACGGCGGGCACCTGACCCACGGCATGAAGCTGAACTTCAGCGGCAAATATTTCCAGGTGGCCAGTTACGGCGTCACGAAGGACACCCACCGGATCGACTTCGATCAGGTGGCGGCGCAGGCCCGCGAGCACAAGCCGAAGCTGATCATTGCCGGGGCGAGTGCCTACCCGCGCGTGTTCGACTTCCCCAAGTTCGCCGAGATCGCCGCCGAGGTGGGCGCACTGTTCATCGTGGACATGGCCCACATCGCCGGGTTGGTGGCTGCGAAGGTCCACCCGGACCCGGTGCCGCACGCCGACTTCGTGACGACCACCACGCACAAGACGCTCCGCGGACCGCGGGGCGGGATGATCATCTGCAAGCAAAACTGGGCGAAGCCGATCGACTCGGCCGTCTTCCCCGGCGTACAGGGCGGGCCGCTCATGCACGTCATCGCGGGCAAGGCGGTGGCGCTCGGCGAGGCCCTGCGGCCCGACTTCGTGACGTACCAGACGCAGGTGATCGACAACGCCCGCGCGCTGGCCGAGGCGCTGCTCGGGCACGGCTTCCCCATCGTGAGCGGGGGCACCGACAACCACCTGATGCTGGTGGACGTGTTCAGCAAGGCGGGCGTGGGCGGCAAGCTGGCCGAACAGGCGTTGGACACGGCCGGCGTCACGGTCAACAAGAACATGATCCCGTTCGACCCGCGGAAGCCGATGGACCCGTCGGGCGTGCGGATCGGCACGCCGGCGCTCACCACCCGCGGCATGAGGGAGCCGGAGATGGCGCAGATCGGGCGGTGGATTTCGGACGTGCTGCACCGGCCGACGGATGATGACCTGCTGAGCCGCGTCCGCGGCAGCGTGCGGGAACTGTGCGAGCAGTTCCCAGTGCCCAGCGAACAGTAGGCGAACCCCGGCAGTGATGCCGGGGGTATTTGGAACCGCCCGCGTGAGCGGGCTGGGTGCGCCACCCGGCCGGCTGACGCCGGGGGTTCCAGACGACCCCACCCCCGGCATCACTGCCGGGGTTCACCATTCTCCCCCATGAACCCGCAAGCCCTGATCGCCGTCGCGTGCGTCGCCTTCGTGGTAGTGGTTTACCTCGTCGCCGAAGTGTTGCTCTTGCGGTTGGCGTGCAAGATCGCCCGCGTGAACCCCCGCACGGTGTTCCGCAGCATCGGGCTGGTGCTGGCGTCGCTGTTCGTGGGGGCGCTGGCCGAAGGGGCGCTCGGCTGGGGCGTCGAGCGGGCGTACTCGCTCGGCGGGTTCCGCGACAAGATCTGGGAGGCCGGGCTGGTCGGCTTCTTCGTCGGCCTGCCGCTGCACATGCTGCTCATCTCGTTCCTGCACGCCAAGATGATGCGGGTGACGTTCGGCGAGGGGCTGTCGGTGTGGTTCGTGGACAAGGCGATGAAACTGGCCATCGGCGGCGCCGGCCTGGGGCTGTTCGTGGCGCTGCTCAGCCTACAGCGGTTCGCCCGGTGAGCTTCATCGGCCCTTAGAATCACCACACGTCCTGACTCGTGTCGCCCGGCCGTTCAGATAGCTCACGGAAATGCCGTCGGCGTAGTAATCGACGGTGTGTGCGGGCGAGTTAACGCCGATCATGATGCAGGCGCGAAGAGGATCACCTCCGAGCGCTGCTTCCACCTGTTTCTCGGTCATCCCCACTTGGATGGTGTTGTCGGTGAACGTCGGGCTGGCGACGACAGACGCGAGCAGGCAGGCGAGGATTCCTTTCAGCATCGGTCGTCCTCCGGATTAGTGCGGCACTATGCCGGTGGGCGGGGTTCCGGGCAAGGTCGTTTGAGAGGACGCTATTCGTCGACTCGATGAACCACCGACACGACAAGGGGCGGGAGGTCGTCCTCGCTCCCACGACAGGCCCGAAGGGCCGTATTCTGTCAGCCCAGGTCGGAGCGAGCCGTAGGCGAGCGGAGGCCTGGGAAATGGACCAACCACCCCACCGCCCTGAAAGGGCGGATTCCGTGTGAACCGGCCCCTTCAGGGCCGTACCCTCAATGTGACGACGACCCAGGCCGTCGGCCTGGGCTGACAGAAGCCGGGCCTTCAGCCCGAAAACCATCGAACAACCCCGGCAGGCCTTCGGGTTCACCATGCCGCGGTTGGGGTGAGGTCCTTTGCACATCCACTTCGCCACCTGTGCCCGCGGGCTGGAACCGATCCTGGCGGGCGAACTCGTCGGCATCGGGGCGAGTCACGTCGAGGTCGGCCGCGGCGGGGTCAACTTCACCGGCGACATCACCACCATCTACAAAGCCAACCTGTGGCTCCGCACGGCGGTGCGGGTGCTGCGGCCGGTCGGCGAAGCCGACGTGCCATCCACCGACGCCCTGTACGAGTTCGTCCGCAGCATCGACTGGTCGAAACTGATGACGCTCGACCACACGCTGGCCGTCGATTGCAACGTCCGCGATTCGGCCATCACGCACAGCCAGTACGCCGCCCGCCGGGTGAAGGACGCCATCTGCGACCAGTTCCGCGACCGCACCGGCCTCCGCCCGAGCGTGGACACCGAACACCCGATGATCGGCCTGAACCTGCACATCTCCCGCAACCACGCGGTGCTGAGCCTGGATAGCTGTTGGGATTCGTTACACAAGCGGGGCTACCGCCCGATCCAGACCCGTGCGCCGATCAACGAAGCGCTCGCCGCCGGGTTGCTCCTCCACCTGGGGTACGACGGCACCGCCCCGCTGGTGGACTTCATGTGCGGATCGGGCACGTTCTTGGTGGAAGGCTGTTGGATCGCCACTCGCCGCCCGCCGGGGCTGACGCGCAAGTGGTTCAGCTTTGTCGGCTGGCCCGACCACGACCCCGGTGAATGGGCACGAGTGCGAGACGAAGCGCGAACCGGCGTGCTGGGGAAGCCGCTGTTCCCGCCACGCGGGTCGGACGTGCGACAGGACGCAGTCGATTTCGCCGTCGGGAACGCGAAGGCAGCGGGGGTCGGGCACCTGGTGAAGGTGGCGAAAGAGGAACTGCGGAAGGCTCGCCCGGAGGCGGGCGAACCGCCGGGGCTGATCGTGCTGAACCCGCCCTACGGCGAACGACTGGGCGAAGAGGACGAGTGGATTCCGCTGTACCGGAGCATCGGCGAGGTGGTGCGTGACCAGTGGCCCGGTTGGCGGCTGGCGGTGTTCACGTCGAACGAGCGGCTGGCCCGGAAGGTGAAACTGCCGGTGGTGCGACAGACGCCGTTCTTCAACGGCAGTCTGGAGTGCAAGCTGTGGGAGTATTCGGGGTAGGTGCCGCCTGCCGGGCGGCACTCTTGCTGTAGCCGGGGCCTGTGACCCCGGCCCGACCGGCCTCACAGAGGCCGGCTACAGAGTGCCGCCCGG
>JANNDF010000500.1:0-11703 GCA_031387445.1 Planctomycetia bacterium | reverse complement strand
GTCAGAAGCCAGAGCCGATGGGGGCGGGCGGCACAAGCAAGACGAACCCGAGCGGCAGTGGAATGCCTGATCCGAAACAGCCGCCGATGGACGGCGGCACGGGCGGCAACGCTCCGGGAGGCGGTGGCACGCCCGGTAACGGCGGGAAGCCGAAGCCCGACCTGCCGCTCGACGACCCGTTTACCCGCCGCGTGTGGGGGCACCTGCCCGAAAAGGTGCGGCAGCAGGCCATGCAATCGTACCGCGAGCAGTTCATGCCCCGGTACTCCGAGATGTTGAAGCAGTACTACTCGACGCTGAACGAGAAACAGTCCCCAACACCGTCGAAGTGAGCCGAGGGCGTCATGGCATTCCTTTCGCGGCGTGCGTTCTTGCGGTCGTCGGCGGTTGCCGGCGCTGGGGCCGGTGTGGCGCTGCTCACCCAGGCGGCCGACCCCGGCCCGAAGTCCACCGACGACCTAGTCACGCCCGACACGCAGGCGGCCATCGACCACGGCCTGGCGTACCTGGCCACGCGACTGCAAGGGCCGGACGGGTCGTTCAGCGACGGGCGGAACAACACGGGCAACACCGGTATCACGGCCCTCGCGGCCCTCGCGCTCATGTGCGGGGGGAATCACCCCGGCCGGGGGCGGTACGGGAAGGCGGTTGCGAAGGCGGCCGAGTACGTCATCGGCCGCGGGCGGTCGAACAAGGTGACCGGCTACCTGGCGCACTCTGACCAGTCGGACGGTCACACGGCCATGTACCAGCACGGGTTCGCGGCCCTGTTCCTGGC
Organism: Planctomycetia bacterium; assembly: GCA_031387445.1. Classification (GTDB taxonomy): domain Bacteria; phylum Planctomycetota; class Planctomycetia; order Gemmatales; family Gemmataceae; genus JALHQU01. The sequence goes on along the minus strand of JANNDF010000500.1, from coordinate 10,925 downwards.
CGAGGTGCACGGCACCTTTCCGGACGCCGACCGCCGCACCCGCGCCCGCGACATGCTGGAAAAAGGCGTTGCACTGACCGTGAAGTCTCAGAACCAGGCCGGCGGCTGGCGGTACACCCCCGCGCCAGGTCAGGATGACGTGTCGGTCACGGTTGCCCAACTTATGGCCCTGCGAGCGGCCAAGAACTCTGGCGTTTATGTGGACAGGGCGGTGGTGGATAAGGCGGTTGACTACATTCAGAAGTGTCGCATGCCGGACGGCGGGTACGCGTACATCAAAGGGCAGTCCGGCTCACTCTTCCCGCGGTCGGCGGCGGCGGTGGTCGGACTGTACAGCGCGGGCATCTACGACGGCGAGTACATCGACAAGGGGCTCAAGTACCTCACCCAATTCCGCCCGCGGGGCGACCGCAACGGGCCGCCCGGCATCCGCCCCGAGCACTACTACTACGGCCACTATTACGCCGCCCTCGCCATGTGGACCGCCGGCGGCAACTACTGGAACGACTGGTTCCCGGCCATCCGCGGTGAACTGCTGCTGCGGCGGGAGCAGGTGACGAGCGTTTGGGACGACCGCATCTTCGGCACCGCTTATGCCACCGCCATGGCCTGCATCATCTTGCAGTTGCCGAACAACTACCTGCCGATCATGCAGAAGTGAGGTGGGGCGACCTCGCTCACTTTGAACTCGTTGAAGTCCACCACCACGGCTTTTCCGCCCGCCACCACCACGCCCCGCGTCTCGCTGACCGACTGACCGTTCCGTTGCCACTTCGCCAACAGTTCGTAGCGGAACTCCTTCCCGTCCGCGAGTTCGGGCGTTTCGAACGTGCGTTCCGCCCCGCTCGACTGCGTTTTGGTCTGGTTCACCCACAGTTCGGCCTCCGGGTGCGGGAGGCGCACGTCAACTCGACAACTGGCCGCTGAATGACTCGGTGTCGGGAGCACGCTCACGCTGGGAGAGGCGAGCCGAGGGGACGCCGAACGATATCCGAGCGCGTGCAGCCCGTACCCGAACCGTGGCGGGTCCATGAACACGCTCCGGGTATCACACCCGCTGAGAATAGGAACCGGGGTATAGCTGGCGACGACCGGGCCGTACCGCGAAGAGGCCCAACGCCCAAAGCCGGTGGCCGGTTCGCCAGCCCAGCCCCAGTTCCACACCCCGACACGGGAATCAGTGATCGCGGTTGTCGGGCCGTTTGGCAAGCCGTAGTAGCTCCACCCGGGTTCAACGCTCGAACACCCGCGTGCCGGACCTGGACCGATGAAGCCGGGCTGGGAGAGCAGTTGGGCGCCGCGTGGTCCGATCGGTTGCGACATTATCGGACGCACATCGAGCGACAGAACGGCTGCAATCACCCCAAACCAAATGATCGGACGACGGGAGTGAGTCATTGGTTTCCTTCGTTCAGGTCTGTTTGCACTGAATCGACGCATGAGGAAGGGGTACAGAAAGACTGTCTGAGTGCGGGGAGACTTGGAGTGGAAAATTGCCGGCGCAACAGGCATCGTCAGCAAGGGTGGCCATTTACAACATTATCCGACGCGACCGATAACCCCGTTGCCTCTCCAAAAGCTCATCTGAAACCGAGTGGACGTGCGAATAAGAAACGTTATCAGACGCAAATCGCTTCGGATACTGAATAGAATTGAGGCCAAATCCAAGAGGCGATCAGTGCAACTGGTGTCAGATCCGCGAGGAGAGAAATCTTGGTGAAGAGCAGAAGAACACGTGTCAGCGTCCCGGCAGAAAGTGGGTTGTGAAAATGCTTTCGCCCACGGGTGGTGCCCGCGGGCGAAAGGTAAGGTTCGACATCAAGTCGGGCTGACAGGATTTGAACCTGCGACCTCTTGGACCCCATCCAAGCGCTCTACCAAGCTGAGCTACAGCCCGATGAGATTGTTTTAGCCGGCCGACGGCCGACTGACAACCACAACTTCCGACATGATTCAGACACGGCGGGGCAGGGGAGGGTTCGCCGTCCGAATGGTTCGCCTGCCCGACCGACATTTCACCGGCCCGTCCGACGGTGCGCTTGCCCCCGTCGCGGACGGCTGGTAGCTTCACCTGGGGCAGGGTACCAACGGCGCCCCCATTCGGCCGTTAGAATGGCGTGGCACCTTGCCCCACTTCCCCCACGCAGGTACACGACCGATGGCTTCCCGACCTCTGCTCCCTTCAGTTGTTGCGGTGCTGTGTGTGGTCGGCACGCTTGCAGCCCAGCCGGCCAAGCCGCGCAACCCAATCGAAGAGCGGCTCAAGGCCGCTCGCCTGGAGACACCGGAAGGGGGCGACCCGGCCAAATTCGGCCAGATGCGGAACGGGAATGTCGATTTGGAAAAGCCGACGGCCGAGCAACTGACCATTCTCGACGTGAAGGCCAGACAACTCATCTTCCCGGTCACCCACTACGAGTTCTACTCGGCAACCGAGGCAGCGAACGCCGAACTGACGCCGCGGACTGAAGACAAGACGGTGACCCGTCTCATCTCGGACCTGCGGAGCCAACAGGTGGTCATCATCCCCGGAGACAGTTCGATCCCGGCTCCCAAACTCCAGTTCACGCGCGAGTTCGGTGCCGCAGCCGTGCGGGCCATCGACGAGGTGCTGAAGAAGGGGCCACAGCCGGTGGTGCGGATGAACGCCGTGCGGATGCTGGCGGTGGTCGCGGAGAGCGGGTCACCGGCTGCGACCAAGCGGGTGATCGAGTTGCTCAAAGAGAAAGATAACGGGTTGTCGGTGGAGGCCTTTTACTACGGGTTGAAGGCGGCGGAGCAGGCCATCACCTTGTACGACCCGGCCCGCTCGGCCGACGCGCAGAAGTGGGTCACCAAAGATACGTACTTCGCCCTCGTTTCACAGGTCGATGACATTGTGCAGAAGGTGCCCTCGTCGGTCGCCTTGAACACCTACCAGCCCGATCAAGTCGGCAGCGGCGTGCTCTCCACCGACCCGAAAGCCCCGCCCAAGACAGCCCCGACCTCGCTCACTGCGGAACAAGTGGCTACCATCCAGGCATTCCGCCTGCAAGCCGTGCGAGCACTGGCTAAAGTGAAGACGGACGTGGTCTACAGTTCCGATGGCGCGATGAAACGACGGCCGGCGTACACGTTAGCCCGCATCGCGGTGAGTGACACCACGCTCGTTCCGCCGCCGAGTTCTCGGGAGGTGATCGAAGCGGTCGGCGGACTGGCAACCGCCGCCCCGACCGACCCCGAGATCGATCCGCTCGTGTTGGGAGTGGCGATGGCTCGCGGGGTGAGCGACTTCGTCACCGACAAGGCCGCCGGCGGGATCGGGGAGGCCGGCCCTCAGGCCCAACTCTGGCGGCTGACCGGCGCCCGCATGAAGGCCACCTTCCAGGCCTGGGATGTCACCGTTTCGAAGTCCAAACTGGACAAGGACGGGAAGGCGGTCCTCCGCGAGTTGTCCCAACTGGCCATTACCCAGGTGTTCGAACCGCTCAGCAAGCAGACCGACGCGGGGGTGGTGAACGGGCTGAAGAAGGACGCCCTGGATGAGTGGCTGAGCAAGCGCGTGCCGGAGGTGAAGGCGATGCAGTTGTTCAAGGACACCGACCGCTCGAAAGAAACTGGCACGTCCAAGCTGAATCCCCGCTGACACTCATCGGGCGGCCGTTTCCCGTAACGGCCGCCCGGTTTTCCGTTGCGGCGACGACACGACCGACAGACAATAAATCACTCCCACTTCTCGCACTCGCTCTGGAGGTAACGATGACACGCTGGCTTCGACCTGTGGCCGCGCTCACCGCACTCGCGGCGCCGGCTCTGGCACAAACGAACACGTTCAAGCCTACCTACGTCGTGCTCCGCGTGAAGCTGAGCAGCGACGGCGGCTCGACGCCGGGTACGCCTGGCGGGGAAGGGCCAGGAGCACCAGGAATTCCCGGGGGCCCATCCGGTGTCGGTGGCGGCGGCGATGGGAGATCCGGCGGCTACGGGTCTGGCGGCCAGCGAGGGCCGGGCGGATTTGGCCCCGGCGCTCCCGGCGGGCCGGCAATGCCCGGTGGGCCGACCATGCCCGGTGGTGGCGGCGGCGGGACGGGAACGGCGGCCACCGCCGAGCGTTCGATCCACGTGCTCATCCCGTTCAGCAGGATCGATTTCGCCCAAAAGCTGTACGCCGGCGCGGCGAACCAGAACAACAATCCGGCGACGTTCACGGTCATCAAACACCCGTTCGGCTCCAGCGTCCTCTACCCGAACAAGGTGAACATTCAGGCCGAGCCGCTGTCGATTGCCACCGAGGAGTCTCGGCTGAAAGAGGCGTACGCGAAGTGGACGGTGGACGCCAACCGCAAGCCGGCGGTGCTGCTCGCCTACATTGGCGACGCGCTCAAGGCGGAGTTGCTCCCGCTCGCCGAGCAGTTCTCCGACTCGCTGGTGAAGCAGACGGAAGCCGACAAGGAGCTTGCGGCCGATGTGGCCGCCTACGTGAAGGGGTACAAGGCGCTCAAGGAGAAGTGGAGCGAGCCGGCGGCGAACAACCCGGCGGCCGACGCGTGGAAGGCGAAGTTCGGCCCGGAGGCGAACGTACACTCCGACTCCCCGCACTACGCCGTCGTCCACTTCAGCGGCGACGCCCTGTCCGGGCAGGCGGGCGAAACCGTCCTCCGCGCGTCCGAACTGCTCGAAAAGAACCTCAAGAGCTTCTACCTGTGGCACCTGCGGGAGGGGTTCGCCCTGCCACTACCCGACAAGCGACTGGTGGCGGTGCTGGCCAAGAACGGCAGCCAACTGGCCAAACTGCGGGACGGCCTGGACGGGCTGCCGGCGACGGCCGACTCGTTCTACTCGCCGGTTCACAACCTGGTGGTCATCTCGCCGGAGCGGACGGACGAACTCGGCCGCACATTCAACGCCATCGCCAATACGAAACTGGAAGGGTTCGACCGCAACGACCTGCTCCACGGCAAGTACCCGACGTCGAAACAGGCGAAACCGGAAGACATCGCCCTGGCCAGCACCTACGCCCTCATCCGGCGGGCGATCGAAGACGAGTCCCTGCGGTCGTCGATCAGCCGCGAGGGATCCCGCCAACTGTTCGTCACCCTCGGCCTCCTGCCACAGCACGTGCGGATGCCGAAGTGGGTGGAGAGTGGCATGGGCAGCCTGCTCCAGCACGCGAAGGGTGGGGGAGTGGTGGAACTCAGTACCGACACCCCCGGCATCGTCGTCGGCGTGACCACGGGGCACGGGGCGGCCAACTACGAACACCTGCAACAGTTCCTGTCCTTCTACCCGGCGAAGAAAGACGGCAAGGACAACAAGTCCATCGACGCGGCGACCGTCCTCTCCAACGTGCTGACCGACAAGTACTTCGCGGGCATCGCCACGGGGGCCGATCCGGATCGCCCGGCGACCATCGGTGACCTCCTCCCCGGCATTCCGCCGACCGGCGGGGCGCCGCGCGGCGGCATGTCACAGGGCGGCGGTGGCGGCGGTACCGGCCCGGGTGGCGGGATCGTTCCACAGGGCGGCGGTGGCACGGCCCCCGGTTCACCGACACCTCCGGCTCCGCCGTCCTCTCCCCGCGGTCCGGGTGGTGGGGGGTCGCCGGAAATTCAAGGGCCGCGGCCCGGCGGCGGTGGGGGACTCCCTGGTGGGCCTGGTCAACCACCCGGTCTGCCGGGCGGGCCCGGCGGCAGCGGACCGCTGGGGCCAATTGGCAGCGGCGGTGACCCATCGGGCATCGTGGATCCGAACGCCGTGACCTCTCGGTTGACCACCGCCCAACTCGACCAGAAGGCGAAGGCGACCGCGTGGGCGCTGACGTACTACCTGACGAAGAGTGGGCGGATGAGCAAATTGCACTCGTTCCTCGATCGACTGAACGACCTGCCGCGCGACCTGCGGGTCGATCCGGACGTGTCGAAGAAGCTGTTCTGTGAGTCGTTCGGGCTCATGAAGCCGAACAGTCAAGACATTGACCAGGCGGCGTTCGCCACGTTTGCGAAGGAGTGGATGACGGCGATTCAGCAGCAAGCCCCGACGTACCAGACCATCACCCTGAAGAAGCTGAACGGCGAAGGGCAGGGGAATCAGCCAGGTGGTCCAGGTGGTCCAGGTGGTCCGGGTGGCCTGCCTGGACCGGGTGGTCCGGGTGGCCTGCCTGGACCGGGTGGACCGGGTGGACCGGGTGGTCCAGGTGGTGGCCCAGGAGGCGGCAGTCGTTAAGCGTTCACGGTCAACTCACGGGCGGGAATGCGAAAGCGTTCCCGCCCGTCCGCTTGACGGCCGGCCGAACCTGACTACACTATTCTTCAGATGCGGAAGTGGCGGAACTGGCAGACGCGCTAGATTCAGGTTCTAGTTCCCGCAAGGGAGTGGAGGTTCAAGTCCTCTCTTCCGCACTCGACACACAGACGATCTGCAACCCACGCACATCACCTTTCGTCGGCAACGGGCCAAACTCAAGACAACCGGATTCAGTCACCACGTTCACCAGACATGGTGAGTCTCAAGTCGTTTGCTACTCGCTTCGTTTGCGAACCGCCGCACAGCGACGCCTCGCGCAGTCCGCACGAATTCAGCACACCTGTAGTTGCCGTCGACAGGCGTATCTCATGTGATGCAAAGTGCTGATCACTGATTCTGTTGATTCGTCTGCGTCGGATAATGGCCATTATGTTTCATTCGAGCTTTTCTGATGATTAATCCTCCCGATCACATCACAAGAACACTCCGAGTCGGAATGATCGGGCTTGGGATGATCTTTGATGAGACGTACCGGCATTTCTTTTCGTGCGTGCGTCAACACCCTCTGTGGTCGCCGGTCACGGGTCCAGTCAACGTCTCGCTCGACAGCGTGGCGACACGAACCGGGACTCGGGCCGCGAAGTTCCTTACCGAATGGTGCAATGGTCTTCCCCCGTGCGGCAACTTCTTCGGCTCGACCGCCACAGACGAATTGATCGGGGCCGGCGTCGATGTCGTGTGTGTGGCGACGCCGGACGACCGCCACTTCGAGCCGGCGAAGGCGGCGTTGGCGGCCGGCAAGCACGTTCTCATCGAGAAGCCGTCTGTGCTGTCGCTCGCCGAGTTGGACGAGTTGATCGCGCTTGCCGATAGAAACGGCGTGCTGTGCAAGGTCGTCTACCACAAACTGCTCGACCCGGATCACAAGAAGCTACGTACGCACGTGGCCGACGGCGTGCTGAAGCACGTCAACAGCGGGTACTGCTCGCTGCTCGAACCGAAGGGCATCGCCACTGGCCAGTTTGCCGAGTGGGTGGTGGGCCGCAACCCGGCGAGCTACGTTGCCGTGCATTACCTGAAGCTGGTCGACTTCACCTTCGGCCCCGACTGGACGCTGTCGCGGATCACTGCGAGCGGTCAACGGGGCATCGTGGGCAAGCCCCCCCCTGCCCCGCCGACCTGGGATTCTGTGCTCCTCCGCGTGATCTACACGCACCCGGGCGGCCGCGAGGCGGCGTTCGACATCCACACCACCTGGGTCAACCCGGACAACTTCCCCGGCTACGTCGAGCAGGAGGTGCAGTTCCGCTTCGACAACGGCGTGTGGCTGGCCCACCAGCGGAAACGGGGCGTGGAGCTGGCCGTCGAGGGGCGGTCGCCGCACGAGATCAAGAACACACCGAACCACCACTACAATGCCGCCTTCCTGGAGCCGTGGGGCGAGCGGACGCACCGCGGGTACGGCATCGAGGCCGTCGAACGGTTCTTCCGCGAGGTGGCGTTCGTCAAGTTCGGCGATCACGGCACCGAGGCAGAGCGACTGAAGCAGATGAACGCGCTCGCCTACAACGACATTCGCGCCGACCGCAACGTCGTCGCTGTCGTGCAGTCGCTCGAAGCGATCCTCGCGGCACAGGCCGACGGGCACCCCGATGCTGTTGTGAAGGTGAACACCCCGACGCCAGGGCTTCATCTGTTCAAGCCGGGTGTCGTTGAGCCAGTCCAACTCTATGGCTGTCGCGTCTGATAAAGTTTCGCCCGCAAACCTACGTATCTCTCACCGGCTGTTGCCCCCCCCTGCCCCGCCGGAGGCTGATCGTGAATGACCGACGCCGCATCACGGTCAGCAAGTTCATCTCCAAACACCTGAGACACGCTCCCGAAGCTATCGGTTTGGCCCTCGGCGATGGTGGCTGGGTGCCCATTGCCGAGTTGCTTGCTGCGTCCGCTCGCGCTAACTTCCCGATTGAACCCGACGAGTTTTACGAAGTCGTCCGCCGGTGCGACAAGCAGCGATTCGCCCTCGACCCGACTGGCCAACTCATCCGCGCCAACCAAGGGCATTCCGTCGAGGTCGATTTGGAACTCGAAGTCGTCAACCCGCCTGAAGCACTCTTTCACGGGACGGCGGCGCGGTTTCGTGAGTCGATCCTCGCAGCGGGCCTGTTGAAGATGTCCAGGCAACACGTCCACCTGTCCGCCGAGCAGGCGACTGTCATTGCTGTCGGAAAGCGCCACGGCCGGCCCATCGTCTTCGCCATCGATACCATGTGTATGACCCGTGACGGGTTCGCGTTCTTCCGCGCCGCCAACGGCGTGTGGTTGACCGATCACGTGCCCTCGCGATTCCTCCGCGAAATCCCGCAGGACTGACGATGGGCTTTCTCCCCTCCCCTGCCGTGGCGCACCCAGGCGAAACCGTCTCGACTGCGGTGCGCGGTTTGGTTGCCGACTTCGAGCCGCGGGCGCTCCGCACCTTCACGCCGACCCAGGCCGTGATCGGCCGGAGTGCCGGTAGTTGCCACTGGACGTCGGACGGGAAGAGGCTTTGGGATTTCACGTCCGGCGTCCTGGTGTCGAATTTGGGGCACAACCCGACCGCGTGGATGCGTCGGTTCTTCGGTTACATGGGTTGGCCGCTCGAAGGAGCGTTATCAGTCGCGTCCGATAATGTCGCATCGTCCGCGTACTTCTCCGCGGTACCCATGACGGCTTATAACGCCGTCACGCCGATCGAAGCCGAGACCAGCCGTCATCTGGTCCGTGTGCTGCAAACGCAGCGCGGTGGTCGACGAATGCAGCATGTGTTGTGGGCGGCGTCGGGGTCGGAAGCCATTCAGAAAGCACTCTGGGCGTCGATCGCGCGAGACAAGTCGCGTCCGATAATATTGGCCACTCGGCACGGTTTCCACGGGAAGAAGGGGTTGTCAAACTCCGTCACGGGGAGCGAGACCGACGGGGAGCGAGACCCCCGCGTGCGGTTCATCTCGTTCCCGATGGCCGAGTGCCGCGACGTGTCAGCGCGCGGCGAGGCGTTCGACCCGACGCCGTACCGCCAGGAACTCGACGCCCTACTCCACCAGTTCGGGCGGAAGATCGGTACCCTGATCACCGAGCCGTACCTCGGCGGCGGCGGCTCCTACCACCCGCCGAAGGCCTATTTGCAGATGCTGGAGGCGTGGTGCCGAGAGAACGATGTCGTCTTCATCCTGGATGAAGTGCAGTCGAACTTCGGCCGCACCGGGCGGTTGTTCGCGTTCGACACCTATGGCCTCGAACCGGACATCGTGGTATTGGGCAAAGGACTGGGCAACGGCGTGCCGGTGGCGGCGGCGGTCGGGCGGGCCGACATCTTCGCCGCCCTCGACTACGGCGAGGGGTCGGACACCTGGAGCGCCAACCCGCTCATGTGTGCGGCGGTGGCGGCAACGCTCGACGAGTACGAAGCCCGCGACGTGATCACCCCGATGCGGGTGGTGTCGCGGCAGATTGAAACGGGGTTGGTTGAGCTGAAGCGGTTCCCGTTCGTCGCGGCGGTCCGGGGCGAACACGAAGGCATGGTGTGGGGAATCGAGTTCGCCGACCACGGCGGGAAGACGGCGAACGAACGTGCCAACCAGTTCGTACTGGAAGCATACCGCGGGGCGGCGCCGACCGCCGACGGCGTTCACCTGCTCGGGCCGCTGGCGAAGAAAGTGGTGCGGGTGGCCCCCCCCCTCACTCTCACAGCCGATGAGGCTACAGCCGCGATCGGCCTGCTGCACGCGGCCGCGATCCGCATGTAACCCCCCCTTCCCCGCCCCGAACCGTTGCGCTCTGGTGCCGGCCGATGCTCGATTGGGTCAAACAGGGCGTCAACACACTCGCCGACCTGTTCGGCACCTCCGGGTACGACGTGCGGGCGACGATCGCCCTGCTGCTCGTCGCCCTCACGTGCGGGCTGATCGGCTCGCTCGTCATCGGCAACCGCATGGCGTTCTTCTCCGATGCCATGGCCCACACGGCCATGGCCGGTGTGACGGTCGCCTTCCTGGGGATGGTGGTGTTCGCCGGCGTTCGCAACCAGGCGCAGGCGGAGCCACTGTTGTGGGCGACGCCGCTGGTGATGGCCGGCGTCGGGGCCGCGGTGGCGCTCACCATCGCCGTCATTCAGGAGCGGACCACCCTCAGCTCGGACACCGTCATCGGCGTCTTCTTCGCCCTCGCCCTCGGCTTCTCGGCGCTCCTGCTGCCCGCACTCAACGCGGTCGTGCAGATGCCACTCGAAGAGATCCTGTTCGGCCAACTGCTCTCCATCGACGAGTTCCGACTGCTCATTCTGGGAGGCATGGCCGTTGTCACCGCGCTGGTGGTCGCCCTGCGGTACAACGGGTTCGTCCTCGGCAGTTTCAACCCCAGCCTGGCCAACTCCCGCGGCCTGCCGGTGCGCTGGAACAACTACCTGTTCGTGGTCTTGCTGGCCGTCGTGGTGAACTTGAGCGTGTACGCCGTCGGCGTTCTGCTCATCAACGCCCTGCTGCTGGTGCCGGCGGCGGCAGCGGCGAACGTGTCGGGCAACCTGCGGCGGATGTTCTGGGTGACACTCCTCGGGTGCGTGGGGTGTGCGGTCGTCGGCTATCGCATCAGTGCGGGCACGCTGCTCGTCGCGGGTGGTATCGACCTGTCACCGGGCCCATCGGGGGCGGTCGTGCTCACCTGCGTCG
>JANNDF010000491.1:0-2698 GCA_031387445.1 Planctomycetia bacterium | reverse complement strand
CCCTTTTGCTGCCCGCTCCCCACCCCCCCCCCCCCTTTGCCCCGTACCCCCCCCTTCCCCCCCCCCCCCCCGGCGGCCCCCTCCCACTGGCCCACCCCGCCCCGCGCCCCCCCCCCCCGCGTCGGGCTAACAGGTGGCTGGTCGCAAACACCACCCGCGTTTTCCCCTTGGACACCCCCACTCCATTCATGGAGAGGGGGACGGGGGGGTGAGGTCTTTCCTCACTAACTCAGGCTGTTCACCTTTCGGATCGTCCACTCGGCACCGAACAGCAGCAGCAGCAGCACCCACCACCAGTGGAACAAGTCCCACAGGTCGGACTCCCCCTTCTCGACGAACGGGGTGGTCTTCGGCTTCAGGTCGTCGGGCAGGCGGTGCAGGTCTTCCTCGCGGTAGAACTTGCCGCCGGTCGATTCGGCCAGCGCCCGCAGCCCCTCCTCGTTCATCGGCCCGGCGCTCTGCTCGTGGTCGGTCGGCAGGTTCACCCGGTACTCGAGCGTGGCCGTGTCGTCGCCGTTCTCCACCTTCATGGTGTACCGGCCGGGTTTGTTGAACGGCACCGTCGCCACGAACTCGCCCGGCTGACCCGGCAGGCTGTTCAGGATGACCGACGTGGTCGGGGCGTTCACGTCGTCGGTCTGCGACACCGTCCCCGAAATCTTCTCCACCTGGATCGGCTTCATCTCGCCGGTCAGCAGGCGGGCGTACACCTGCCCAGTGCGGCCGGCCGTCGGGTCGGACGTGTCGAGCGACAGTTGGGTCAGCTTGGTGCCGAGCGTGCGGGGGGCGCCGCACACGTACACCGCCTGACTCCAGAAGCGGTAGAAGTACTTGTCCGCCTCGTTCCGCCGCCACCGCCACGTCTCGTCGAACCCGGCGAACAGCACGTACCCCTTGCCGTAGTAGTGGCCGGCGAGCAGGGGCATCGGTTTGCCGTCGGACGTCTTGGCCGTCGGGTGAACCAGGAACGTTTCCGCCGCCGGCTTCAGCTTGGTGATCGGGTAGTGCCACATGACCGGCGGCAGGGTGGCCCACACCTTCTTGCTCAGGGCCGGATCGTCGTCCAGGCTGAGCAGGGCGGATCGCTCGCCGGCGGCGGTGGGCACGGGGCGGAATCCTTCGGTGCGGCTGTCCGGGTCCATTTTGAATTTGGTCGGCTGGAACTCGACCGGCAGCACGTCGGCCAGTGGCGTCTTGTCGAACGTGGCCGGGGCCGACGCCTTGCCGGCGATCTGGATCAGCCCGCCGCCCTCGGCCACGAACTCCCGCACCCACGTCTGCTGGTCGGCGGTCAGGTAGCTGGCCGGGATGTCGCCGAGGATGAGCAGGTCGTAATCGAATAACTCCTTGCGGGTGGCCGGGAAGGCGGGGATGAACGGGTCGCCGGCCTTCATCGCCTTCGGGTCGCCGTCGGTCAGGATGAACTTGGCCTCGCACCGGCGGTCCCGCATCAGCCCCCGCTGGATGAACTTGAAGTCCCACCGCGGCTGCGAATCGACGCCCAGCACCTTCAGCTTGCGGTCCACCACCTTCACCCCCTTCACCACCTCGTCGGTCAGCACCTCGGTCTCGCCGATGTACTTGGCGACCACCTTCAACTCCTGCTTGCCGAGCGTCTCGGCGTCCTGCTTGGTGGGCACGAACTTGAGCGCCGCCTTCTGGTCGTCGCCGTCCTTCGCGTCCACGGTTTCGGTCGCCACCTCGCGGCCGTTCAGCAGCAGCTTGAACTCGATTCTGCCTCGCCCGCCGAACCCCTTCCCGCGGAACCGCACCGGCACCACCGCCGTGTCGTCCACGAACAGCGCGTCCTGGCTGATGACGTCCCGGATTTGCAGTTGGGTGAACGAGCTGCTGCCGACGCCGTACACGTACACCGGCACGCCGGCCCGCACGCACTCGCGGGCCAGGTCGTCCAGGCTCTGGCCGCTCCCGTTCTCGCGGCCGTCGGTGACGAGGACCACGGCGGCGGGCTGCTGGTTCTCGTCCCGCTTCAGCAGATCGAACACGGTGTCGGCGATGGCCGTGCGGGGGCGGTCGGGCTTCAACCCGGCCAGCCAGTTCGGCTCCTTCGGGTCGAGACCGTCGCGGGTGGCGCCGAACGCGGCGGCGTCCACCGTGCCGGTCTTGCCCAGCCGCTTCACCAGGTCGATCCGCGGGTTGGTGAGGGCGGCGCGGGCGATGTCCAGGCGGGTCGGCTTGTCGGGCGTGTTGGCCGGGATGGTGTCGCTGCTCAGCATCTCCGGCACCGGCTGGTTGGGCGGCACCAGGTCGAAGGCGACGGCGGAGCGCCAGCGGTCGGCGGTGCCGGGTCGCGGGTCGGCAGCGGCCATGCTCTCGCTGGCGTCGATCAGCAGCGCCACCGGCTTGGCCCGGTCCCCACGGGTCTCGTGCAGCCACGCCGGGCGGAGGGCGAGGAACAGGATCATGCCGACCAGCATCACCCGCAACCCGGCCAGCACCAGTCGCCAGCCCAATTTCACGCGCGCGGATTCGATCAAATAGAAGAACACCACGCCGCCGGCGGCCAATACGAACAGCAACAGCGCGGCCCACCACGGGAACCAACTGCGGAAGGTGAGCGACGCGAACGGCACGGTGGCGAGCATGTCATTCAATCTCGGTGAACCCCGGCAGTCATGCCGGGGGTAGTTTCCCTGTCCATTCACCCCCGGCATGACTGCCGGGGTTCACCCACACG
>JANNDF010000463.1:0-4961 GCA_031387445.1 Planctomycetia bacterium | reverse complement strand
GCGAGCGGCGGGCGTCAGCCCGCTGTTGGTGGAAACAGCGGGCTGCGCCCGCCGCTCGCCTACAGCAACCCGAACAACTCTCGCGCGTTCCGTGTCGTCGCCTCGCACACCACCTCCGCCGACACGCCCATCGCCTTCGCCACGCACTCCGCCGTGTGCCGCACGAACGCCGGCTCGTTCCGCTTGCCCCGGACCGGCACCGGCGCCAAGTACGGGCTGTCGGTTTCCACCAGCAGGCGGTCGAGCGGGATCGCTGCGGGCACCTTCCGCAGGTCGTCCGCGGTCTTGTACGTCACCATGCCGGCGAACGAGATGTGGAGGCCCAGTTCCATGCACGCCAGGGCCACGGCGATGTCGCTGGCGAACGAGTGCATCACCCCGCGGATCGGGCCGTGGGCGTCGAACTGGTCGCGGAGCATTCGCACCACATCCGCTTCGGCCTCGCGGCAGTGGATGACGATCGGCTTGTCCAATCGCCGGGCCAACCCCAGGTGCCGGGCGAAGTAGTCTTCTTGCAGCGGGAACGGGGCACGGTCCCAGTGGCGATCCAACCCCGACTCGCCGACCGCCACCACGTTCGCCGCGGTCTCGGCCAGCGTCACGATCTCGTCCCAGTCGCCCGGGCCGGCCTCGGCGACGTGGTTCGGCTGAATGCCCACCACCGCCCGCAGTTGCGGGAAGCGGCCGGCCAGCGCCACCGCCGCCCGGCTGGTCGGCAGGTCGATGCCGATGGTGAGCGTGTGCGTCACGCCGGCAACGGCGGCCCGCTGCAGCACGGCCGGCAGGTCGGCGGCGAAACGGTCGTCGTCCAGGTGGGCGTGGGTGTCAATCAGGGTTGTCATGGGGTTGGGTCCGGTAGGGTGGTCCGCTCTCGCCGAGAGCGGGTTCCGATGCCGACTCTCGGCGAGAGTCGGCCACCCTACTGACGTTTCACTTCTTGACCGGCGGGGGCGGGTCGAACCCAGGTCGGCCGACGGCCGGCGGGGGCGGCACGATCAGCTTGAACGCAGTCGGCGCCAGCGTGACCGTCTTGACCAGTTTGCCGTCCTTGCTGTACACGTAGGTGCGGCCGTACTCGACGCCGTAGCCGGTGCCCCACGTCACCTCGGTGTCGTCGCGTGGCGGCGGGGCGATCTGGGCGCCGCCCCCACCCGGCTTCACCGGTAGCGGGGGCGGGTCACGCAGCCCGTCGTCCAGGTTCGCGCCGCCGCGGCCTTTCTTCCACGCCCCGTCGCTCTGCTTGGCCAGGAACGTGACCGCCAGTTGCTCCTCGGCGGGAAACCAGGTCACGTGCAGCAACTCTTCCGTCTTCACCGTGCCGCTCGCCGCCTCGTCGCCCAGCGCCGCCTTCTGGCTCTTGGCCATCGCGTCGGCCAGGTCTTTTTTCATCGCGGCGGTCAGCTTGACGAACTCCGCCCTCGCGGTCGTCACCACCTCGCCCGCCTTCAGCGGGTACGCCTTTGTGCCCTCCACCACCTTCACGGTGCTCGCCACGAACGCCTCGTCGGCGGGTGCCCCCTGGCCGTCGTTCACCGTCACTTCAACGAGCGTGAATTTCTCGCTCACCCCCCACGCGGCCGTCGTCTTCGGGCTGGCCATGCTCAGCTTCGGGTAGACCACCGTGCTGCCGCCCTTCGGCCCCACCCGCACTTGCAGGTTCGTGATCTGCGGGTTCGCCTCCACCGCCACGTACAGCCAGTTGTAACTGCCGCCGTTGCGGGAGAAGGCCAGGGCGTCCGGCTGGCTGCTGCGGCCGTCCCGCGACATGACCGGCACGGCATCGGCCACCAGCACGCCCACCACCGTGCCGTCGCGGGCGGTGTAGGTGCGGGTGGGCAGGAACTTGGCCGGGTCGGTCGCGGGCGTGTCGGGGATGCTGGTAGGCACCGGGGCGGCGGCCAGCGCCGCCGCGACCGTCATGAGGGCGATTGACGCGAGACGGTTCACGGGGGAGCCTCCACGAGGATGAGGCGGGGCGACCTCCGACACCGACGGTCGCCCGGTGCAGTGGTTGTACCCTGGCGGCCGCGTGTCGGACAATTGCAGCCTGCAATTCAGAGCAAATTTCGCCGGCATTGGATCTGGCCGTTGCCCGCCGCTACTAATCTCGCGTCACTCGGTCGCACCGGCCGCAGCCGACAGGCGGGTGGTATTGGACCTCCCTCCGTAACCGTGCTCACGCACCAGGAACCCCTCTCATGAAGAAGCTGTTCGCGCTCGCCGTGGCCCTGTTCGTGGCCGCCCCGTTCGCCGTCGCGGCCGACGAGAAGAAGGCCGACAAGCCCGACACCACCAAGATGACCATCGTCGAAGTGGCCGTGGGCAACAAGGACTTCAGCACGCTGGTGGCGGCGGTGAAGGCGGCCGACCTGGTCGAGACGCTGAGCGGTGGCGAGTTCACCGTGTTCGCCCCGACCAACAAGGCGTTCGACGCGGTGGGCAAGGAGAAGCTGGAAGCCGTGCTGAAGGACAAGAAGCTGCTCACCGCCATCCTGACTGCCCACGCGGTGAAGGGCACCCTGCTGGCCGCCGACGTGGTGAAGGCGGACGGCAAGGAAGTGGAGACCGTGCAAGGGAGCACGTTCAAGGTCAGCGTGAAAGACGGCAAGGTGAAGATCGGCGACGCCAACGTGATCGTGACCGACATCAAGTGCAAGAACGGCGTCATCCACGTGATCGACACCGTACTGATGCCGAACAAGAAGTAAGTCGGTCTGGGTGAACCCCGGCAGTGATGCAGGGGTGCCTGTCAAGTTCAAGCACCCCCGGCAGCACTGCCGGGGTTCACCGTTTCACTCACCCCTTCGCGTACTCTTTCAGATACCCTTCGAACTGCTGACGGTGCCCTTCCTCGTCGCCCAGAATTCGGACGGCCAAGTCCTGTGTGACGTAGTCGTTCCCCTCGCACATCTTGATGATGCCGTTGTACGTGCGGATCGCGTCCTCCTCGGCGGCCAGCACCCCGCGGATCACCGCCGCCACATCGGTGGTGCCCTTCGGCGGTTGCAGGTAGCTCTGCTCCATCTTCAGGCTCATGCTGCCCGGCACCGTGCCGCCGAGCTGCCGGACCCGCGCGCCGAGCAACTGGGCGTGACCCAGTTCGCTCTGGATGTCACCGGCCAGGGCGTTCTTGATCGCCTCCGCCCGCACCCCGTCGATGTCGATGCTGCACGACAGGTAGTTCAGGATGGTTTCCAATTCCTTGTTGTATGCCACGATCAGGGCGTCGATGATTTCTGCCTTGGTCGCCATGTAGGGTCTCCGGGTGGGTGACAGGAGTGGAAGGGCGCATTCCTGCCGGTGAGGGTGACGACCCCACCCGTAGCAACGCTTGTGCCGCCTTCCCCTGTCGCGTCTTGAACCGCCGTCCGCGGGCCAGTAGTCTTCCACTGATAGCCCTCTCCAGACCCCCGCCTTTCAACCCGATGCCGCTCAGCCTCGACCAGTACGTGTGCGAGTACCTGCCCGGCCGGGGCTTGCACTGGCCGGCGGCCCCGGCCGCCGTACCGGTGAAGGCCAAGCCGTCGTTGGTACGGTTGCCGGTGAAGGCGGTGCTCTGGACGGTGTACGGCACGCTCGTTGCAGTTCCGGGCGGAGACCTGGTGTTCGAATCGGACATCGACTTCGTGACCGACGCGGCGCTCGACAAGACGATCCAGGAGTTCAAAATGTGGAACTCCATGAGCCGCAAACCGGGCGCCCCGTCGGCGTATATGAAGGAGCTGTTCCGTAAGGCGTTCGACATCGTGCGGCTGACCGGTGGGGGCGAGGTGAGGGGCGAACTCATCTGGGACGACATTTTCAAGAAGCTGATGACCAAGGAGTACGGGTACGACGGCAGCCTGTACGGCCCGCCGGCCGAGTACGTGAAGAAGATCGCCTACTTCTACCACGCCAGCATTCAGGGGGCCGGGTGCTACCCCGGCGCGGCGGAGGCGATCCGGGCGGTGTCGGACGCCGGCAAGAAGCAGGGGCTGCTGGCCGACGGCCAGTGCTTCACCCCGGCCCAGTTGCGGAAGTGCCTGCGGGACCAGGAGCCGAACTTCGAGCCGGCCATGCACTTCACCGCCGACCTGCGGGTGCTGTCGGCCGAGCATAAAGTGAAGAAGCCGTTCGACGACCTGTTCCGCACGGCGGCGGCCGCGTGCCGTGCGAAAGGGATCAGCCCGGACGAGGTACTGCACGTCGGGTCGAACGTGCTGCGGGACATCGCCCCGGCGAAGAAGGCGGGCTTCCGCACCGCCCTGTTTGCCGGCGATAAGAACAGCCTGCGGGCGACGGGCGAGCAGTTGAAGGACCCGCACCTGCGGCCGGACGTGTTGTTGACCGAACTTCCCCAAATCGCCGAGGTGGTCGGCTGACCCCGACCCGCGAGTTTGCTATCGGAGTTGCCATGGCTAAAGACGACGTGACCGTACCGGAAGTCGATCCGCTCTCGCTCGACCTGACCAAGCGGGTCGCCGACATCGACGCCATTCACGCGGCCAACCCGCACCGGCACGAGATGGTAATGCTCACCGCCATCACCCACCTGGACCCCAGCCGCCACTTCATCGCCGGGTTCAAAGACGTCCGCGCCGACGAGTTCTGGGTGCGGGGCCACATGCCCGGCTTCCCGGTGTTCCCCGGCGTGCTCATGTGCGAGGCGGCCGCCCAACTGAGCGGGTTCTACGGCACCAGCCAGGGGACCACGGCCGGGCGGCTGATGGGCCTGGGGGCCATCGAAAGCGCGAAGTTCCGGCGGATGGTGCAGCCGGGCGACCGGCTGGTACTCATCGGGCACGGGCTGAAGATCGACCGCCGGCTGATGCGGTTTCTCGTCCGCGGGTACGTCGGCGGCGAGATGGCGTTCGAGACGATCGTGACCGGCGTACCACTGAAGACGGGGAACTGACGTGCGGAAGGATCGCCGACTGACGAAAGAACAACTCGCCCCGTTCATGGTGGAGTTGGCCCCGACG
>JANNDF010000322.1:0-1439 GCA_031387445.1 Planctomycetia bacterium | reverse complement strand
GGGGGGCCGCCCCCGGTTTTCCCCCCCCCGGGGGGGCTCCCCCCCGCCGCTCGCCAGATCGGTCAGTTCTCCGGTTGTGGCCCTTTCGGCTTCTTCCCTTCGGCCGAGTTCGCCTCCTTCTGCTGCCGCTCGTACGCCTTCTCGCCGGCCGCGTCGAGCGTGGGCGGGGCGGGCGGGCCGCACCCGGCGGCCAACCCGCACGCGATCAGCAGCAGCAGCGGACGCAAGCGGGTCATGCTAGAAGTCTCCGCTCAGCGCCTGCCCGTCGGCCCGCGTACACAGGCGGCGGAAGAGCGTGCGATCCGGGTTGAACCGCACCGGCCGCACGCTCCCGTCGCACAACACGAACAGGCACCCGCTCGGGTGCGACGAGCCGAACTGACTCAGCCCGCTGTTCACGTCGCTGAAGATCGTCGCGCTCGTCACGCGGATGTCCGGGTTCGGCCCCCAACTGAGCGGCCGGCCGGAACTGCCGTTGGTGTCCACGTCGGTCACGGCGGCGCGGGCGATCTCGCTGTCCCAGCCGGGGGGGAACACCGACTCGTTGTCGTCGTAGCTGACCCCGAACTTGTCCAACTTCATCCGCTTCTCGCCGAACAGGGCGGTGTTGCTGGTGCCGTCGGTGATGTGGCTGAGTTGCACACCGGTGGCGGCGCCGGTGCGGTGGATCACCCCGGTGGTGTTGGCGTCGGCCAGGCTTTGCCCGGCGTTCCCCGCGTAGTCGGTCTTGGCGTTGTTGTTGTAAAGCTGTGCCGCCCGCCGACTCGGGCAGTGAAACGTCTTGACAACCGACCGCCGCACGGTGGTGTCGTTGGCGGTCACGAACACGTTGTTCTGCTCCAGGTACGGCAGCAGGAAGTACGCCCAACTCCACTCCTGCCGGCGGATGTTCAGGTTCGACGTGGGCACGGTGTACGGCGAGTTGATCGGGGCGTTGTCCGGCGGGTCGGGGTTGCCGGTGGCACAGGCCGCCGCCACGTTCGGGTGAATGGGCACCTCGCACCCGTTCTTCCCGCCGGTCGGCAGGTGGCCGACGGTGTCGTGGAAGTTGTGGGCGGCGAGGCCGAGTTGCTTCAGGTTGTTGCTGCACTGCATCCGCGCGGCCGCCTCGCGGACCTTCTGCACCGCGGGCAGGAGCAGGCCGATGAGAATCGCGATGATGGCGATGACCACGAGCAGTTCGATCAGCGTGAACGCCGACCTGCGGTGGGAAGACATGGACCACCCCTGGCAGACGCCATGGAGGCTGACTATGAGAGAAATTTCACAGATGGTACCAACGTGTCACTTGAGTGCAAGCGAAAAATGAGAGATAAATGAACGACGTTACACTCCCTCGGCGAAGTGTGTGCGATTGCCCCGTGGATTGGGTCATGGTTTGGTGGGGCCGGCGTCCCGCCGGCCAAGAACACAGGCCGGCGGGACGCCGGCCCCACCAA
>JANNDF010000312.1:0-2056 GCA_031387445.1 Planctomycetia bacterium | reverse complement strand
CTTCTGGAACCGCCGGCGTCAGCCGGCCGGGTGCGTGCCTAAATCCGGAGGCACACCCTGGGCGGCCGGCCCGCGGTTCGCGGAACCCTACCCGACCCGGCCTCGCCGTGGTACAGTGGGCGCTTCGTACCCTCTGTCCCCGGATGGCCCGCCAATGCGCTCGCTGCCGCGTCGCTTCGCCGCCCTCGCCCTGCTCGCCACCGCCTTGCCCGCGTTCTCCGCCGAGAACAAACCGGTCACGCCCGAAGAGCGGGTGAAGAAAGACCTGGAGTACCTCGCCGGCAAAGAGTGCGAGGGCCGCGGGCTGGAGACCGAAGGCATCAAGAAGGCGGGCGAGTACGTCGCCGACCAGTTCAAGGCGGCCGGGCTGAAGCCGGGCGTCGGCGACAGCTACTTCCAGCCGTTCGACGTGCCCGGCCCGAGCAAGCTGGGTCCGGTCGTGTCTCTGGTGCTGAAGAAGGGCGACAAAACCACCGAACCGAAGATCGGCGACGGGTACACGGCCACGATCGCATCGGCCGACGGGAAGGGGAAGGGCGAACTGGTGTTCGCCGGGTTCGGCATCACCAGCAAGGCCGACCCGAAGTACGACGACTACGCCAACCTGGACGTGAAAGGCAAGATCGTGGTGGTCGTCCGCCGCACCCCGCAAGCCGACGACGCGAAAGGCATCTTCGGACAGAACCACCCGCTCGCCAGCCTGGTGAGCAAGATCCAGAACGCGGCCGACCACGGGGCGGCCGGGGTGCTGTTCGTCAGCGACGGCACCACCGCCGACAAGGACGACAAGCTGATGCCGGCCGAGCAGACGGCCGGGGCGCAAATCGGCGGGCCGGTCATGCACGTCAAGCGGGACGTGATCGACGCCCTGCTGAAAGACCAGGACACCTCGCTGGCCGACTGGGAGAAGAAGCTGAACAAGGCCGGCACGCCGAACAGCTTCGCCCTGAAGGGGTGGGCGGCCGAGACGGAAGTGACGGTGGTGAAGAAGAAGTACCCGACCCGCAACGTGGTGGGCGTACTGGACGGGGCCGGCGACCTGAAGGACGAGACGGTGGTGATCGGCGCGCACTACGACCACCTGGGCAGCGGCGAGCCGGGCAGCTTCCCCGGCAACAAGGGCAAGGTCCACTTCGGGGCGGACGACAACGGCAGCGGCACCACCGGCCTGCTGGAGATGGCCCGCCGGTTCGGGGGGATGAAAGACCGCCAGGGGCGGCGGCTGGTGTTCGTCGCGTTCAGCGGCGAGGAGCAAGGGCTGTACGGCAGCAAGCACTACGCGGCCAACCCGACGGTGGCGGCCAAGTCGATGGCGTTCATGCTGAACATGGACATGATCGGCCGCATGAGCCAGGTGGAGGAGAAGGAGAAGGACGGCACGACGGTGAAGAAGGACCGGCTGGTGGTGTACGGCACGGGTACGAGCACCGGGCTGGAGAAGCTGGTGGACGACACGCTGGCCAAGGGCAACTACAAGCTGTTCAAGATCGCCGGCGGGCAGGGGCCGAGCGACCACACGTCGTTCTACAACAAGGGCGTTCCGGTGCTGTTCTTCTTCACCGGCACGCACAAGGACTACCACAAACCGACCGACACCCCGGACACCATCAACCTGCCCGGCCTGCTCAAGGTGGTGGACGGCGTGCAGGCGTTCGCCCTGCACTTCAGCACGGTGAAGGAGCGGCCGGACTACATCAAGACGAAAGGCGGCGGCGAAGACCCGACCGACCCGAACCGCGGGGCGAGCCGGGTGAACATCCCGCGGATTCAGTTCGCCCCCGGCAACTACGGCGAGGAGGACAAAGGGGTGCTGGTGGAGACGGTGACGGAGGGCGGACCGGCCGACAAGGGCGGCATCAAGGACGGCGACTTCATCGTCAACATCGCCGGCACCCCGGTGAAGAACATGACCGGGTACATGCAGGCGATGGGCAAGGTGAAGGCGGACACCGAGATCGAGATCACGGTGCTGCGGAAAGACAAAGAGGTGAAGTTGAAGGTGACGCCGATCAAGTGAGGGCGGGCCGCAATCGGCGAACGGCCGGCGTCAGCCGGC
>JANNDF010000307.1:0-1506 GCA_031387445.1 Planctomycetia bacterium | reverse complement strand
CTCCGCGAGCGGGTTCAAACATTCCGCTCGCGGAGCGAGCAGAGCACTACTTCAACTCCGGCTTCGGGGCGTGCGGGTAATCGACCGGCGTGTACGCAATGGCCAACTCCGGCGTGTCGAGTTTCTTCCCGCCATCGGCCTTCGACGTGAGCGCGCGATCCAATATTCCGCTCGTGAGTAGTGTCCGCTCGACCGGGCAAGTCGGTTTGCCGGTGTGGATCATCGCTTCCACCGCCTTCAGCAGGAACGCGAAGTGCGGGTGAAATGGCTCGGGCCGCTCTTCGAACCCGGTCGCTTGTACTTTCCCGCCCTTCAACTTCACACCCACCCCGGTCTGACTCGCGTTCGGCAACATGAACTGCGCCCCGCAGAAGCCGTCGGCGTACTCGAACAGGAACAGCACCGGCTTCTCCTCATCCCGTAGGCCTTTCGACTTGACCGCCTTGGGCACCACGTCCCACACGGCGTCGAGTAACTCCTTGTTCACCAGCCCGTCGTCCACCGCCTTCCACACCCCCTTCCCTTCCAGGCACTGCACCCACTTCACGCCGGTCTCCGCCTTCGCCCGCCGTTCGACGATTGCCTGGTAACACTCCAGAGCGTGAAACCCATAGATGTCCAGCCCGCTGTACCCGATGCCGACTGCGGCCTCAATGTCGCCGCCCATCGGCACGTTCAGCTCGTGCGTGCGAGACGAAACCGGCAAACTCGACCCGGCCATGAACGGCACCTTCCGCTTCACCGCCCGGTCGTACATCCACTTGGCCTCGTCCCACGGCGGGCCGAGGTGTTTGTCGCTGAACACCGGCACCACGCGCTTGTACTTCTCAAAAGTGTCGGTGATCTCTTCGAAGAACCGCTTCCGCGGGTACTGCTTCTGGCCGAGCTTGTTCGTCGGGTAGTCGCCGTGTTCGCCGATGCTCAGCACGCCGTCCACCGGGATCGCCTTGCCGCCGACCGTCACCGCCTTCTCGATGCTGTCGAAGATGGGCACGCCGTGCTTCTTGCAGATGTCGCGGGCGATGTCGTTCTTCGGGAACTGATCGACATAGAGAGCGGACAGCGTGAGCGCCGGCCCGGCCCCGCCGTCGTGCTTCCACCCGTCCAAGATTTTCGTCAGGATCACGTCGGCGTGCGACTTGGGCGTGTAGATGGTGACGACCGCGGCGACCGACTTCGGCTTCGGCTTGTCGTCGGCACGAGCGAACGCGAACGGGACGAGGGTAGCGGCGGCCAGTTTGAAGGCGTCACGGCGCGACGGGGAGGACATGGCGAGGCCCAGACGAGAGAGGGTCGGCGGGGTGGGGATTGTATTCCGTTTCAGCTCTGGTAGGGCGGGTCGAGCGGCCGGGGAAGCCAGTGGCTCAACCGAACAGGCGACTGCGCTACCGCCACCAGCGGCCGGGGGGGCCCCCCCCCCCCCGCAAAGACCCCGGGGGGGGGGGGGCCGGGGGTTTGTTTTTGTGGGGCGGGTTTAAAAAAACCCAATTAGGAAACCCCCACCAC
>JANNDF010000298.1:0-4230 GCA_031387445.1 Planctomycetia bacterium | reverse complement strand
TCGCCGGCCGCACGGCCGCCCATCCGGTGATCGTGGCCGAGGCCGGCGGGGAGGTGGTGGCGTGGGCGTCGCTGTCGGCGTGGAACAAGCGGTGCGGGTACGCCACGACGGTGGAGTGGTCCGTCTACGTTCGGGAGGACTGGCACCGCCGCGGGCTGGCGTCGGCGCTGCTCACCGAACTGATCCGGCTGGCGAAGGAGGCGGGGCACCGCACCATCATCGGCGGGGTGAGTGCTGACCAAACGGCCAGCCTGGAGTTGCACCGCCGGCACGGGTTCGTGCAGGCGGCCCACCTCCGCGAGGTGGGCTTCAAGTTCGGCCGCTGGCTGGACGTGATCTACCTGCAACTCATGCTGACCTGAGCTTCACCACCCCGGCCACGATTTTTCGTCGAACACCAGTTGGCCGTCCGCCCGCCGCAGCGATACCGTCCGCCGTGCCTCGGGGTGGCCGAACACCGCCGCATGCTCACTCGTCAGCTCAATGGCGAAGTCGGTGGACTCCGGCACCATCATTCGGGCGGTCAACCGCACCCCCTCCGCGGGGCCGTCGGGTGTGTAGGCGATCACGGTCACGTCGATCGGGGTACTGCGGTCGCTGTAGTAATGCCGTTCCAGCTTCCCCGAAATCTGTTGCGAGCACTCGTCGTACTTCATCTCCTTCGCCACGACCGACATGGTCGCATTTTCCGGGTCCGCCGGCCGGAAAAAGAACTGGCTCGCCAGCGACAACCCGACCCAGAGGGCGGCGACCACGGCGACGCAGGCCGCCAGGACCGCGCCTCCGCCGATTGCCAGCATCCACGTCATCAGAGTGCGTTCGGTGCGAGTCATGGCCAGTCATCCGGTGGGGTGAGGTGCCCCCAGTACCGCCGTCACCCGCCGGTGTGACAGCCGGCCCGCACTTCGGCCGAAATTTCGCCGTTCAGCACCGCCTCCAACTCGTCCATCGCCCGGCCGACCGCCCGCCCGTCGCACACCCGGTGGTCGAGCGCCACCTGCACCGTCATTTCACCGGCGTCGGACACCGACCCGTAGTACCACAGGGTGGTGAGCGGGGAACGGAAGGCGAGCGGGCGGAGGTTCAACTCCCGCAGGGTGTTCACCGCGAACGTGCCGAAGTTCCGCGCCCGGAAATACCCGTTCCAGTACAGGGCGGCGGACCACAGCAGGCGGCGGACTGGCCGCGGCGGTTTGGCGTTCCGCACCAGCCGGCGGAGAACCCCGTGGGCGGACACCGGGTCGGCCTTCCACGCCCGCACCTTCTCCTGAATCGTCGCCAGCGGCAGCTTTTCGGGGTGCTGCATGGGAGCGAAGTGTGGGACGAGTTCACCCGCGAACTCCTTCTCGAACACCACGCTCGCCACGCTGTACGGCGCCTCGTACAGTCGCGGCCACGGGCGCGGCAGGTACGCCCGACGGAGTTCCGGCACCCGCACCGACACCATACCGAGCGCCTTCGTAATCAGGGCGTGCCAGCCGGGGGCGTCGGCGGTGGCGGCGCGGGCGTCGGCCAGCGGCTTCACCCCGATCGTCCGCTCGAAGGTGAACGTGGGCACCCGCTCGGCGTAGTGCAGCATGTCGCCCACCCACCGGCGGGGCAACGAAAGCGGGAGTGATCGGCCGCGGTCGCTCATGGGTTGAGATTCTACCGACCCCCGCCGCCGCCGGCCGTACACTGGCCGACGGGGCTGTTCGCCCGCGGCGTCTCGGTCGTCTGTTCTGTCGTCCTCCCTCACGCGTTTCGCCCGTGCCCACCGTTCAAGTGACCGCCGCGACGAACACCCTGCGGCTGTCCGACACCACCGACATCACCCTGACGGCCAGCGGCCCCGCCCCGTTGCGGGTCGAGTTGCCGAAGGAACTGCTCACCCCCGAGACGGCCGTCGGCTGGCAGATCGTGCCGGTCGGCCCGCTGTCGCGCTCGGCCGACGACACCATCTGGGCGCAGACGTTCCGGCTGTCGCCGTTCGTGCCGGGCGATGCGGTGCCGGTGACATTCAACCCGGTGATGGTGAACGGCACTCAGGTCACGCCCGACCCGCCCTCGCTCACGTTCAAAGTCGAAACGTCGCTCCGCAACCCGACCGCCGCCGACGCCCGTCCGGTCACCGGCATCGAGCAGTTACCGCCCAAGCCGTCGGCCGACTCCCCGCTCGTCCTCGCCGGCGGTTCGCTGCTCATCGCCCTCGTCGCGGTGCTGGTGGCCGTGTTGTTCATCGCTCGCAAGCGGACGGCAAAACCGCTCCCCCCCGGCGAGTGGGTGCGAAAGCGGATCAGGGCGTTACACGCCGACCAGCGAGACGGGCAACTGACCGACGCGGCGTTCGTGAGGGTGCTGGCTGAGGTGTTCCGCGAGTACCTGACCCGGCGGTTCGGGCTGAACACCGAACAGAAGACGACGGCCGAGCTGTTGGCATCGGCGGAACAGGTGTGGGACGCCGACACCCGCCGCGAGGTCGAATACATCCTGGACTCGTGCGACGCGGTGAAGTTCGCCGGCCAGATGCCGACCGAGAACGAGTGCGACGACCTGGCCGACGCGGTGGAGAAGCTGGTGTCGGGGTGGGACGCTGGTGACCGGCGGTCGTGAGGCCGTAGTCACCCTCGACTTGAATCGAAATCGGCCGTCGCCCGTTCGGTCAATCAGTTTCTCCGATGCCGCCGGCACATTTTACTCACCTTCACATTCGCCGTCGGCCGATGGTATCGACACCATCCGTTTGCCCAATCGGAAAGGCTACGCCATGTCGTCCGTGTTCGGTCGGTGTCTGGTGGTATGTCTACTCACGGTCGCGGTGGCGAACGGGCAACCGCTCGCGCCGGTGGAGCCGCTCGCCCCGCCCCCCCTGCCGACCGTCGAACCGCCGAAGGCGGACAAGCCGAACGAGGAGAAGCCGAAGGAGCCGAAGAAGGACGAGAAGCCGAAGGACGACACGCCCAAGGTGGAGTTGCCCAAAGAGAAGAAGTGGTACGAGAAGTTCGGCTTCCGCGGGTACACGCAGATTCGGGCGAATGAATCGATCTGGCAGGAACGGGGGTCGGCCGAGGCCACACTGGTGGGCGACCGGGCGGTCGGGTCGAACCAGAACTTCAGCATCCGCCGCGCCCGCGTCATCCTGTTCGGCGACGTGTCCGAACACCTGTTCGTCTACCTCCAGCCGGACTTCTCCATCACCCCGCCGGGCAGCAGCGACGGCACCTTCTTCGTGCAACTGCGGGACTGGTACGGCGACGTGTACCTGACCACCGACAAAGTCCACCGCCTGCGGGTGGGCCTGTCGAAGGTGCCGTTCGGGTTCGAGAACTTGCAGTCCAGCCAGAACCGCCTGGCGTTCGACCGCACCGACCCGATCAACAGCCCGGTGTCGCGGAACGAGCGGGACTTCGGCGTGTTCTACTACTGGACGCCGGAGCACTACCAGCACCTGTTCAAGCGGCTGGTGGACGACGGGCTGAAGGGGAGCGGCAACTACGGGCTGTTCGGGCTGGGGGTGTACAACGGCCAGGGCGGGGCGTTCCTGGAGCAGAACGACAACCTGCACACCGTCGCCCGCCTGACGTACCCGGTCGAATTTTCCAACGGGCAGATCGTGGAACTGAGCGCCCAGGCGTACACGGGCAAGTTCAGCGTAGCCTCGTCGCCCATCCGCCCGCTCGGGGTGGGGCCGTCCACCCGTCCGCTCGGCACCATCGAGACGAACGGGCGGCAGGGGCTGATCGACCAGCGGGCCGGACTGTCTGCGGTGTGGTACCCGCAGCCGTTCGGCCTGCAAGCCGAGTGGAACGTCGGTCGCGGGCCGGCGCTGTCCGACGACCAGACGGAGGTGGTCGTCCGCGACCTGAGCGGCGGGTACGTGCAGGCCATGTACAAGATCGACACCTGCCGGCACGGCACGTTCATCCCGTTCGTGCAGTGGAGCAACTACCGCGGCGGGTATCGGTCGGAGCGGAACGCCCCGTTCGTGGACATCAACGAGTGGCACGTCGGGTGCGAATGGCAGATCAGCAAGGCGATCGAGTTCACCATGCAGTACACGCACACCGACCGCACCAACACGAACCCTATCGACCGCGCCGGCGAGCGGAGCTACGGCCAGTTCGTCGGCGGCCTGCTGCGGTTCCAGTTGCAGTTGAACTACTGAGGGTGAAGGCGAGCCGTTATCCCGGAGGAGCCCGGTACAGGGGGCAAACCCGCTCCACCCCGAGAAACGCGCACCCCGCCACACCC
>JANNDF010000037.1:0-3373 GCA_031387445.1 Planctomycetia bacterium | reverse complement strand
GACGTGTGCCGCCCGGCCGGCGGCACCTACCTTGCGCGAACTTCGACACACCGGCTGGCGTCATCACTTCAACACACCCGGAGGTACGCCCGTGCCCAAGCTGAACCAGATCAACGCCATCGTGAGCGGTCGCAAAGGCGAGGCCGAGAAGGCCGTCACCGAACTGTACAAGCTCATCCAGAAGGACCAACTGTTCTCCGGCCGCGAGCGCACCTACCGTCCGCTCGACGAGGTGAACGGGCAGAATGCCGCCCGAGAGCCAGCGGGTGCAGCAGCGGGCCGACGACCTGATCCGCCAGGCGGTCGCCAAGTGGACCGACCTGTGGAACTTGATCTACACGCAAGACACCGGCAACCAGCAGGCCAAGGCCGACCTCGTGGTGGACGGTCAGACCCTACTCAGCGGCGTGCCGGTCACGTTCCTGCTGTTCCTCGACAAGCAGGTGAACGACCTGGAGACGTTCGTGAGCAAGCTGCCGACGCCCGACCCGGCGGAGGAGTGGAGCCACGACCCGAACAGCGGTCTGCTGCGGAGCAAGGCGAACGAGAGCCTGCGGACGAGCAAGGAGCCGACCGTCATCGTGAAGTACGAGGCGACGAAGGAGCACCCGGCGCAGACGGAGTTGTTCACCAAGGACGTGCCGGTGGGCACGTGGACGCAGATCCTGTACAGCGGGTGCCTGCCGACCGACCGCAAGAACACGCTCCTCGAGCGGATCAAGAAACTGCAGGACGCGATCAAGCAGGCGAAGGAGCAGGCCAACCTGTTCGAAGTGCAGAAGCAGAAGGCGGCCGAAGCGGTGTTCAATTTCGTGTTCGCAAGCTGACGGGCGGACGGGTGGGGCGGATGGTTCGTTCCACCGCCCCCCACCCTTCCGTGGAACCATGTCCGAATCGAAGAACAACCCATGCCGGCCAAGCACTTTCGGTGATTCCGCCCCTCGCACGCACCGACGAGAACCAATTCCCCGTCCCACCCGCCGGCGTTTTCCCTTGAACCTTCCCGCACTTCCCGCCATCATTCCCGTTGCACAGGCGTGCAGAACTCAGCGTCAGGTTGAAGCTGAACCAAACCGTGAACAGTGTGGGTTCGAGTCCCACTCCCCCCATTCAGAACCACGGGGGGATAGCCCAACTGGTAGAGGCGTAGCGGCCCCTCAAGCTCAGACTGTCCACGCCAAAACTGAACCCCGAGTGCCGAGGTGTTCGATCGACGTTCCGGCAAGCACACTTGAGGTCGTGGGCTCACTTCCCACCCCCACCTCTTTCGCCAGACCAACATGGTGGGGTAGCTCAGTGGTAGAGCGCAAGTGCTGAGACTGAATGCCGGCGACCGGTGAACCGCGAACACCGTCGTTCCCTGAGAACGGCACCGGGCGTGGCTTAGCACCACGTCCACCAGTCCCGGCGGGAGGGTACACCCGCCGGGACGCTTTTTTCACAGACCATGACCGAACGCGAGTTCGCTACCGAAGTCGTGTCGAAGCTCCAGCGAGCGGGGTATCAGGCCCTGTTCGCCGGCGGGTGCGTGCGTGACGAGTTACTCGGCCTCACCCCCGTCGATTACGACATCGCCACCTCGGCCCGCCCGGAAGAAGTGCAAGCGCACTTCCGCCGCACGCACACGTTCGGGGCCAGCTTCGGCGTCGTCGAAGTGCTCGGCCCGAAGGACGCCAACGGCGAGTGGCTGAAAGTTCAGGTCGCCACCTTTCGAAGTGACGGCACCTACACCGACGGCCGCCGCCCCGACTCGGTGGTGTTCAGTTCGCCCGAAGAAGACGCCGCCCGCCGCGACTTCACCATCAACGGCCTGTTCCGTGACCCGATCAGCGGCAAGCTGTGGGACTACGTCGGCGGCGAGAGGGATTTGAGAAACAAGGTCCTCCGGGCGATCGGCAACCCGGAAGAACGGTTCACAGAAGACAAGTTGCGGATTCTCCGTGCTGTGCGAATGGCCGCCCGCTTCGAATTGGACATCGAGCCATACACGCTCGCGGCCATGCAACGAATGGCGGATCAAATCCAAGTCGTGAGTGCAGAACGGATCACTGAAGAACTACGCAAGATTTTGAAGCACACGAACCGCGAGCGGGGTGTAAGGGAACTGGTGTCATTGGGGCTCCTCAAAGTCATCATCCCCGAGATGACCGGCGTCAACGCTCCGCCGTACCGGGTGTTCCCGCCGGATGCCTCGTTCGAACTTGGCTTCGCACGGATGCTTTGGGGGGTGAAAACGGAGACCGTCACCACGATTTGTCGGCGGTTGCGTTTGTCGAACCCAGAAATCGAACGTGTCGTGTGGCTTTGTAAGAATCGCGGAATGCTGGCCGTCGCTCACAAAACGCGGAAGAGTCAGTTGTTCCCTCTGCTCGCCCATCCGGGGATTCACGAACTGGTGCTGTTGCACGAGTCCGACGGCTGCGACCTTGGATTCCAGATGCTCCACGAGTACGAGGGCCGCCAACCGGGTCAGATTGACGAAGTTCGGCAACTGCTGCGTGATCACTCACCCGAACACTTCAACCCCCCTCCCCTACTCACGGGCGACGACCTGAAGGCGATCGGGCTCAAACCGGGTCCGTTATTCAAGAAACTGCTCGACGAAGTGCGGGCACTCCAACTCGACGGGGTGTTGAAAACTCGACAAGAGGCGGAAGAAATAATCCGCGAGCGGGTCGACTCGCCTCGGTAAAAATTCGTCGGAATCACTTATTCAGCCTAACTTTGCGCCGCATCATTCCGTCAATTGAGACGACATCTCATCTAATTCGCACTAGGCTGGTGCGATTCGGACGACTACAAATCTGTGTGTAACCACGGCCCACCCTTGCAGTGGGAGTTGTCATGACGCTGCTCAGCCGGAAAGCGGACTACGCCCTGCTCATCTTGCAGTACCTGCATGTGAACGGGTCGGGCAACGCCCGCGAGGTTCACGAGAAGTTCCACCTGAGTAAGGCGTTCGTGGCGAACATCCTGAAAGAGTTGGTGAAGACCGGGTTCGTGACCAGCACCCGCGGGGTGAAGGGCGGGTACGTGCTGGCACGGGCGAGTGCGGCCGTGACGCTCGCCGAGTTGATCGAGAAGATGGAAGACGGGTTCAAGCTGACGGTATGCAACGAAAACGGCGAGGCGGGCAACTGCGACGTGGCCGATATTTGCCCGGTGAAGGCGCCGATGATCGTCATCCACCGCCGCATCATGGACATGCTCCGCGGGGTGACTCTGGCCGACGTCTTCTCCCCGCCGCCGGCCTCGCCCCCGGTGCCGATACTGTTCACCTTGGGCATCCGCACCCCGACCGAACCGGCGAACCATCCGAACGCCTGACAGTAGTAGGTGCCGCTTGCCGAGCGGCACCCGAACACCACCCGAG
>JANNDF010000258.1:0-5906 GCA_031387445.1 Planctomycetia bacterium | reverse complement strand
GGGGTGAGGGGTGAGGGGCTTGGTTGCCCCTGCCCCCTCACCCCTCTCCCCTCTCCCTCCGGGGGAGAGGGGGACTAAAAACCGCGCGCACAGCATTGGGGTGAGGGTGAAGCTGATGGCCATGCTGAGCAGGATGCTGAACCCGACGACGAACCCGAAGCTGTTGAAGAACCGCCCCACCTGCCCGGTCATGAACGCGATCGGGGCGAAGATGACCACCAGACTGAGGGTCGTCGCCAGCACCGCCAGCGAGATTTCTTTGGTCGCCTTGCTGGCCGCCTCGAACGGCGTGCGGCCGTACTGCTCCATGTGACGGACGACGTTCTCTAGCACCACCACCGCGTCGTCGATGACGATGCCCACCGCCAGGATGAGGCCGAGCAGGGTCATGTTGTTCAGGCTGAACCCCATCAGGTCCATGAGGGCGAACGTGCCGATGATGCTGGTGGGCACGGCCAGCGCCGCGATCACCGTCGTCCGCCAACTGCGGATGAACAGGAGCAGCACCGCCGACACCAGCACGGCCGCCAGCATCAGGTGAAACTTCACCTCCTCGATGCTCCCTTTGACGAACGTGGACTGGTCGCGGATGATCTCCGTCTTGAGGTCCGGCGGCAGGTTTTTCGCAATCAACTTCAGCCGCTCTTTCACCGCCTCGGCCACCTTCACCGTGTTCCCGCCGCTCTGCTTCTGCACGATGAGCGACACGGCCGTGTCCCCGTCCAGCCGGCTGAGCGTGCGGGTTTCCTCGATGCCGTCCTTCGCCGTGCCCACCTCGCTCAACTTGGTGGCGTGCCCGTTCTTGCCCACCCCCACGATCAGGTCGCGGAAGTCGTCCACCGCCTTCAGGCGGGCGTCGGTGCGGAGGTTCTGCTCGCGGTTGCCCTGATCCACCCGCCCGCCGGGTTGTTCCTGGTTCTGTTCGGCGAGTGCTTTGCGCACGTCGAACACGGTCAGCCCGCGGCCGTGCAACTTCTCCGGGTCCACCGTCACGTTCACGGCCCGCTGCTGCCCGCCCACCAGGACCACTGCCCCCACCCCGTACACGTTGGCCTCGATGTCCTCCTTGAACTGCTTCTTGGCGATCTCCGTCAACTCCCGCAGCGGTCGCTTGCCCGACACCACGATGGTGAGGATCGGGGCCGCATCCAGGTTGAACTTCTCCACCTTCGGGTAGTCGGTGCCGGGCGGCAGTTGGCTCTGCACCAGGGCCATCTTGTCGCGGATCTCCTGGGCCGCCACATCGCCGTTCTTCTCCAGCTTGAACCCGACGACGATCTGCGAGAACCCCTCCCTCGTGGTGCTCCGCATCTCGTCGATACCGGACACCGTGTTCACCGCCTCCTCGATCGGCTTGGTGACGGCCGCTTCCGTCTCGTCCACGCTCGCCCCGCGGAGGCTGGTGGTCACCACCACCACCGGCACGTCCACGTTCGGGAACAGTTCCACCCCGAGGCGGTTGTACGAGGCGATGCCGAGCACGATGGGCGCGAGCACCAGCATGGCGGTGAACACCGGCCGCTTGATGCAGATGTCCCAGATGGCGTTCACGCGGAAGTCCTCAGGTCGTCAGGTCTTCAAGTCGTCAAGTCTTGAAGCGGATGGGTGGACTGCTCCGCCGTCGGGTGGTTGGCGGTGCGAACGGGGTCAGCCGTTCGTGTTGCGGAGATAGGTGATGAACCGGCTGAGCATCCGAACCGTCTCGATCGAGAGTTGCTTGAGTTCACCGAACTGCGCCTGGTCGAAATACCCGCAGTCCAGCCCGACGTACAGCGCCGCCCGCACCTCCCCAGCCGACCCTTTCGCCATCGACAGGAAGTGGCTGAAGTCCTTGTCCCCGCTCTCCCGCTCGAACCCCTCGGCGATGTTCAACATGACCGACAGCGAGGCCATGCGGATCTGCTTGCAGTAGCCGTAGTCGCGGGAAGCCGGCCCCTCGCGGGTCAACTCGTACACCCGCCGCGTCAGTTCCCGCGCCTTCTGCCAGGCTGTCATGTCCTCGAACGACTTGACCGTTGCCATCGCGCTCCCTCGGAAGGGTTGAAAGTTCGGACGCCTGACAGCGAGACCAGAACCGCTTCCCGCTCAAGACTTGACGACTTGACGACTTGAGAACCTGACGACTCACCGTCGCGGAGCGATCGGTGCCCCGTCGTAAAGCTGAATGAACCCGCTCGTGATGACCGGCTGGCCGGGCTTCAGGTCGCCCCGCACTTCCAGCCAGTCGGGGCCGCGGTCGCCCACGTCCACCGACACCGCCTTCGCCTTGTCGCCGTCGGCCACGAACACCTTGCTCACCCCGGCGAACACCACCAGGGCGGTCGGCGGCACGGCCACCGCCGGCGCGGTGCCGACCACAATGTCCGCCCGCACGAACCCGCCCGGCTTCAGCCGCCCGTCGGCGTTCGGCACGGTCACTTCCACCTGGAAGGTGCGGGACTGCTGATCCACCGTCGGGCTGATGCGGGCGACTGTGCCGGGGAAGGTGGTGCCGGCGGACGAATCAACCCGCACGTCCACCGGCTGCCCGACTTTCACGTCCGGGGTGTGCTTCTCGGGCACCGTCACTTTCAACTTGAGCGTGTGCGACACCACCAGCCGGTAGGCATTGGTGCCGGGGAAACTGCGGGTCATCTCGCCCTCGGACACCATCTTGGCGGCGACGGTGTACCGGAACGGCGGGGCGGCCGGGCCGACCACCGCCGCCCATGCGCCCCAGTTGGCCGGCTGCGGCACCCGCAATTTCGAGTCCTGCAGCTTTTGTGCGGCGATGGCGAGCGACCGTTGCTTCATTCCCAGGGTGGCCTCGGCCGCCTTCACCCCGGCCTCGGCCGCCAGCACGTTCGCTTCAGTCAGCAGCACGTCCGACCGGGCCGAATCCTTCTCCGTCTGGCTGGCCCCCGTCAGCCCGTCCAGGCGGGCCTGATTCGCCTTCACCTTCGCCATCGGGGCGGCGGCCTGCGCCACCTGCGCCTTCGCCACCACCAGTTGCGACTCCTGCATGGCCACGTCGTTCTCGGCCAGCCGCATGCTCAGGTCGTAGTCGGTCGGGTCGAGTTCGAGCAGGACCTCGCCCGGCAGCACCACGTCGCCTAGGTCGAACCGGGCGGCCGTCACCTGCCCGTCCACCTTCGGCGACAGGGTGACGTCTTCCAGCCCATGCAGCGTGCCGGTGACGGGGATGACCCGGCGGACGCTCCGCTCGGCCACCGCGGCGGTAGTAACGGGCACGGCAGCGACCGCCTTCGGGCCGGTGTCAGTGGCGGCCTGCTGACAGCCGACTGTCAGTGCAAGCAGCAGGAGGAACAACCACCTGTTAGCTCGACGCGCGAGCGACGGGCCAGTTCCTGTGTGCCGAAGGTGGTCCGCCCCTCGCTCGCGCGTCGGGCTAACGGATGGCATCATTTCCCCCTCTTGCGGGTCAGTTTCTTGCGGGCGGAGTCGGACAGCACGCCGTGCAGGATCACGTCCAGCACGTCGTCGGCCTGGGCGTCGGGATCGACACTCCGGCCGCTCAGCAGGTTCGTCAACACGATGCCGTACAACAGGTCGGCCACCACATTGAAGAACCGCTCCATCGGGATGTCGCGGACCAGCCCGACGGCCCGCAGGCTCTCGAAGAACTCGGTGTGCTTGCAGTCGTCCTCGTCCTTGCTCACGAAGTAGAGCGAGCGGTGGTGGTGGCGGAATGCGGCCCGCTCCTGGATGAACAGTTCGGCCATCTCCGGCCGGCGGTGGAAGAACCGCAGGTACACCCGCACGGCCTGCCGCATCTGCTCGAACGGCTCGCCGTCACCGCCGAACACCGCGTCCATCTCGGCGGTCAGTTCGGCTAGCCCGCGCTCGACGGTCGCCAGGAACAGCGCCTCTTTCGTGCGGAAGTAACGGTAGACGGTGCCGTTGCCCACGCCCAGGTGGTCGGCGATGGTCTGCATCTGCGTCTCGGCGTACCCCCGCTGGGCGAACAGCTTGGCGGCCGCGGCCACGATTTCTTCTTCCCGCCGGACCTTCAGCCCCGGGTCTTCGGGCCGTCCGGGGGATCGCACGGCATCAGACATGGGAGAGAGACCGCATCCCGGCGGAATAGTTAACGGACTGATCCGTCCGGTAATTACAAGTAGCGGAGGTGGGGGGGAATGTGCAAGGGGAAAATGGCGAACCCCGGCATGACTGCCGGGGTTCACCGTGTTGGCTCACTCCCCGTAGACGCGGGTCGATTCTTCCTTCGTGACGGGGGCGGTCAGGTGCTTGCTGGTCATCATCGCCTTGAACCGCACGTCGCCGGTGCCGGTGCCCTTCACTTTCACCTTGAACACCGCTTCCGTCTTCGGAGCGAGGTCGGAGATGGGGTCGAAGATCACCGTCCGACTGACGTGCGCGCCGTTCTTGTCGATGCCGGCGGCCACCCGCAGTTGCCCCTTTGTGGGACCGTTGCCGGACACGAACTCCAGTTCCTTCGGCAACTCGCACACGATGACGATGTTGCTGTCGGCCTTCGTGCCGGTGTTCGTCACCTTGATTTCGTAAGTCACTTCGCCGTTCTTCTCGACCGGATCGACACTGTCCACCAGTTCCATTCGCAGGCCGGGGATGCCTTCCACCGCCGTCACGCACTCACCGGTCGCCTTCGTGTTGCGGTCGCCGGTCGCTTCGGCCTTGAGCGTGAGCGGGCCGGCGGTGTGCGTGACGCCTTCGAACTCGAAGCTTTTGCTGGCACCGGGGGCGAGGTCACCGGCATCCCAGGTCAGCTTGTCGTCGGCCAGTTTGCCGGGGCCGGTGGCACACACCTTGAACCCGGCCGGGATGGCTTCTCGCACCGTCACGCCCTTCACCGGCACCTCGCCATCGTTCTTCACCGTGACGACATACTTGCCCTTCGTGCCGATCAGTCGGTCTTTCGGCCCGCTCACGCTCACGTCGAGTTTCGGCACCAGCACTTTCACGGTCGTCTTGGCCGACGCCTTGAGTCCGTCGGCACCGGTGGCAACCGCTTCGTAGGTGAACGTACCACCGGCAGAGGCCACGAGACCGAGCCGGTGGGCGGACAGGTCGCCGGGTTTCAACTCCTTCGGCTGGTGCCCCTTCTCGAACCCCGGCACCAGAACCTTCATCTGCACCTCCTGAGCGACGTGGTCACCGGTATTGCTCACCGCGTACTCGATCGGGATGTGCTCTCCGATCACCACCTTCTCCGGTGCCTTGATCGTCACCCCTAGCTTCGGCTCCTTCACTACCGCCTTCATCGCCGACGTGCCGGTGAGGGTCACCCACGCCTGACAGGTCATCTCGCCCTTCGCCGGTTGCTTGAGCGTGACCTTTACGCTCTGCGTCGCCTTCGAGTCGAGCGTGCCGAACTCCCACAAGTACACGCCATCGAGCGGCTTCACCTCGGGTTTGGCCCCAACGATCTCGGTGCCCTTCGGCGCTCGCACTTGCAGCACCACTTTCTGAAGCGCCTGCCCGCACACGTTCCGCACGCTCAGCGTGTACTCGGTCGGGTGGTTCGCCTTCACCACCGCAGGGCCGGACCAGTCGAGCGCCACCGCCGGGTCGTTCCGCAGTACCGGCTCGGTCGCCTGGACTTGAACCACCGGAATTTGCAGGTCGGGCAGTTGGGCGGGTGTGGCGTTCGTGTCGTCGGTGTGCGGGATGAAGGTGGGAGGGTCGCCGGGACGGGCGAGGCCGAGGGCGGCACCGCCCACGGCACCGGCAATGAGCAACCCAACGACGGTGCGTTTCCAGGTCGTGCGCATGGGCGAGTCCCTTTTCCGCGAGGTGAGCAATCCGGGCAAGTGCGGGCGACGTGATAATCCGGGGCGGTGGCGTGGTCAAGCCGAAGTGCGGGGGGCGGACTTTGGAGACCTCACCCCCCGGCCCCCTCTCCCAGGGGAGAGGGGGTGTTCAAG
>JANNDF010000200.1:0-2384 GCA_031387445.1 Planctomycetia bacterium | reverse complement strand
TGGGTGATCCCGCTGGGGCTTTATCTGCTTAGCTTCTCGGTCGCGTTCAGCGAGCAGAACTTCGGCTCCGACGCCGAACCGCTGACCGCCCACTTCCGCCAGCAGGTGCTCGACAAGCTGCCGGCGAGCATCGGCGAACTGCCCACCATTCCCGTCGTCACGATCCCGCACTTGCCGTCCGACGTTCGCACTGATCCGGCCGGCAAAGGCGCCCCGTACCGCGTGGCACTGTTGAATCAGGTGCTCGCCCTCGCCCCCACCGCCGACGACGGCCGCCGCCGCACCCTGGCGAACGCGGTGAAGTACCTGCAAGCAGCCGGCGACGGGCTGCTTGATGTGGCCCGCCGCGACCTGACCGAACTGGACACCTGGCGGGGCGTCGTGACTTCCGGGCGGAAGGAGTTCGAGGACCGCTACCGCTCCGAGTACCTGAGCGGCGAGGCGTTCCGCCGGTTCGACCAGACACGCGAGCAGGTGATGCACATGCTCGACCTGCCGGGCGGGGGCAAGTTCGTCTCGGCAGTGTTCATGTTCACCCGCTGGCCGTACGATTTCCTACGCAAGTTCCTGGTGAAAGCTGTCACACGACCGGCCCCGCCGAACCTGAGCGAAACGGACGTGTGCCAGTCGGCCATGACCGCGTGGCTCGACCGCCTGCAAGCCGAGAGCCTGCGGCGGGCCGGCCAGCACCCGCTGTGGAAGCAAGTGGTTCACGGGTTCGACGCCGGGCTGAAGACGCAGGCGAGCGACCTGTTCGGCCAGAAGTTGCTGACGCTGAGTCGCAAGGAGACCGACGAACTCGACCGGCTGGCGAGGTCGGTGCCGGAGAAGTTGGCGAACAACCCGGTGCTGCTGAACGTCCTCCGCGGCGGCGTCATCCTCATCGACGTGGTCGCCATCGTGCTGGTCTGCTGGGCGGCGTGGGCGATGCAAAGCTGGTGGGGGCTGCTGCTCATCCTGCCGGCGGTGTCGATCACCCGGCACGCGGTCGAGTTCGTTGTGGCGAAGGTGGTGGACCGCGGGCGGAACAAGCTGAAGCGGGAGCGGGAGACGATGGTGAGCGAACAGCTCACCGGGCCGATGCAGACGTGGCTGGGCGACTGGCCGACCACCGGCGGGTCGAGTTTGGAGAAGCTGCAACTGGTGCTCCGCCGCGTGCCCGACACGATTCGGGAATTGTCGGCGATCGTGACGCCACCGACGGCTCCGGAACCGGTCGCAACCAGCCACTAACACTTTTCATCGGGATCTGAACATGGTCCAGGTTTGGAAGATCGCCCCCGGTCAGCGTGCCAATCATTGGGGCATGTGTCGTGACCATGACTGTATCCTGTTGGGATGGCGCCAGTTAAAAGACTATCGGAAGTTCAAAAGTAAAAGCGAAATCCTCCGCGCGCTCGGCGGCCGACCAGGTGATGGGGCCGGGGCCGCTCTGTCGATCATGCGATTTGCCAACGAGGTCAAGCCTTCTGATATTGTGGTCGCCAACCAGGGGCGAGCCACCGTCGTCGGAATCGGGATCGTCACGAGTGACTATCTTCCGCCGGGGGTAGCGAAGAATCCGAGTGAGAGCAAACGGCTTCCGCACGCCCGTCTCGTCGATTGGCGAATCACAGACCGATTAGATCTTGAACCGTACTTCTTCGGAATGTCGACGGTCCACGCATTGAGTTCGGAAAAGGTCGCTGCAATTCGGCAGGCGTATGAGATCAAGTACCCCAAGTTGCACAGCACGCTGGTGCACTTGTTTGCCGGCGTTGAATTTGACAAAGATGATCCTGAAACCGAAAACCTTCGAGCCTCCGCCGAAAAGGAACTTGAGGAGCAGGGGGCTTTCGATCCAACGGGGATCGAGGACGCGCGGATCAGAATTCTATCGTCAATAGTACGCCGTCAGGGACAGCCGGCATTCCGAACGTGTTTGCTTGCTGCGTACTCCGGACGATGTGCAATAACAGGCTGCTCTGTCGAAGCCGTGTTGGAAGCGGCCCACATCGTGCCGTACAAAGGGACCGAGACAAATCATCCAGGAAATGGGCTACTTCTTCGAGCCGACTTCCACACGTTGTTCGATGTTCATCTGATTTCCGTTCACGAAGACACAATGCGGTTGTTGGTTTCGCCAAAGTTGAACGACACAGTTTACGAGAAGTTTCGGGGCAAGAAGGTGCGGATACCCAGTGTGGAAGGCAGTCGCCCGAGCCCCCTGGCGCTAAAACAGCATCGAGCCAAGAGTGGCCTTCGCTAGATACCTCCCGGCTAAGGCGGAAGCGTCGGTCGGTCGGATTGTGCCACGGCTAAAGTAACCAGTGTCGCCCGCCCCGTATCTCGGCGTGGGCCGACCGATGAACCGTCTCCACCTCACCCCGGCCGACCGCCGGGAC
>JANNDF010000163.1:0-2839 GCA_031387445.1 Planctomycetia bacterium | reverse complement strand
GCGGGCGTCCTTCGGCCAGTTCGCGCTCCGCCGGTCGATCTCCGTCAGCAGTTTGTTCCCGCCCAGTTTGGCCGCGTCGGATGCCACCGCGAAGGCGTGACCGTCCAACCCGTCGGTGCCGAACGTCACCCGCTCGCCGGCCGCCCCGAGGGCCACCGCCAGGAACGCCTCCACCGAGTTCGCGCTCTTGCCGAAGTCGGCCGTCCGCGTTCGCAGGTCGCGGAGCAGGTTCTCGTACAGGTCGGTGCCGTCCTTCGCCAGCGTGCCGCCGAACCCGTTCAGTACCGTTTCCAGGTCGGCCTGGAAGCTGTTCTTGTTCACCCGACCCACCAGCGCGGTGGCCACCGTGTCGAACAGGTCGTCCTTCGCGGCAGCCGGCAGCACGGGCGGTGTGACGGCGAACGCGGCGGCGACCGGGGCGATGGCGTCGGTGTCGAACGCCGGCGTGTCCAGGTACGCCCGCACCGTCCGCACGGCGTCGATCCGCGTCTTCAACTCGTCGCTCAGCCCGTCTTGCTCCCGCAGTTTGCCCAGGAAGGTCAGCACCGGGGCGTTGGTGTACACGTCGACCGGCGGGGTCGCCAGGAACCGCGTGCCGAGCCGATCCAACCCGGACTGACCGGCGAACAGGTCGAGCAGCTTGCCGCCTTGCGTCCGCACCAGCCGGTCGGCGTCGAGCTTGCCCGCGTCGAGCGTCGCCTCGAAGAACGTGTTCAGCGAGGTCGGGGTGTAGTCCGCGGCAGCGTTCACCACGTCCTCGAACCAGCCGCGCTCCGGGGCGTGGGCGAGCAGCCCGGCGTACAGGGCGTTGTCCGACTTCAGCAGTTCCAGCACGAGTGGCGGGTGCTTGGCGAGCGTCGTCACCAGCAGGGCCGACGGCTCCGGCTCGCGCCGCACGGCGGCACCGGCGGCGGCCAGTTGGTACGCCTTCGGCAGGTCGAGTGCGAGGAACTCGCCCAGGCGGTCGGCCGGCACGTCGAGCCACGGGGTGAAGGCGGGGTCCACGCCGCCCGGTTGCGTCTGCTGCTTGAACCGCACGAACCGCGGCAGCAGGTACCACCGCATCTCCCACGACAGGCGGGCCGGGTCGGGGGTGCGGGTGAGCAACTCGCCCCAGACGGCGTTCGCCTTCGCCGGGGCGACCATCGGCAGGATCACCTCGATGGCGTTGGCCACGCGGGTGCGGTCGCCGGCGGTCAGCGCTTCATCGCCGGCGGCTCGCACGCTGGCGGTCAGCTTCGTCAGCACGTCGGGCTTCTGCCGCAGGCTCTGCACCGCCCGCCCGAACGAGCTGTTGGCGAAGGTGCGGTCGTCGATCGCCCACGCCAGCAGTTGTTGCAGCACGTCGTTCCGGCCCGAGACCCACGCGGCGAGCGGCGGGTGTTGCAGGGCGTCGGCCGCTTCCTCTTTGCTCAGCGTGCCGGTGCCGCGGGCGAGGCGGAACACCAGATCGAACTTGGCGGCGTCCTTCAACCCGAGCCGTTGCCATGTCGCTTTCAGGTCGTCGAGGGCGGTCAGGTTGCCGTCGGCCAGGGCACCTGTGGCGAACGCGGCGAACGGCACCTGGGCTCTCAGATCGGTGCGCTTGCCGGTGAACGTGTTCAGCGCGGTGCCGGTGCGGTAGCAGGTGGGCGGCAGGTCGGGGCCGTCCGCACCGGGGTCGAACCCGACCACACGGGCGGGGCAACTCAGCGGGTCGGCCTCGGCCGTACTGAACGTGAGCGTTTCGACGAAGTCCGGCGGGAAGGCGCGACCGGCGGCGTACACCACCCAGGCCACGTCTTCGGACGGGGCGGCGAGGAACACCTGCGTGCCGGCCGGCGTGCCCAACAGTGCGGTGAACGCGAACTCCAGCAACTCGCGGTGCTCGGTGCCGCCCAGCCACGCCGTCAGGCCGGCGTCGTCCAGCACATCGGCCACCGGCAGGTACGGCAACTCGGGCAACTCGCCGCCCGATTCCGGCGGGATTCGTTGCCACTGCGGGCTGCCCCACGTCTGGATGGCGAGCATGGCGTCGGCGGTGTCGGGCACGTTCAGGAGCGTGTGCGCGAAGAAGCCGTCGGCGTGCGGCACGGCGTGTGTGAGCACGCGGCCGGACGGGGTATTCAACAAAGCCAGGCGAGCGGCGGTCGGACGATCGGTCGGCGGGGTGTAGAAGGAGTGTGGCAGGACGGCGTGCAGCGTGTCCGCGCGGACCCCGGCGGACGACGCCCGCACCGCCGCCAGGCGGAGCGACTTGCCCGGCGGCGGGGTGAGTTCGGCGGACGCGAGGGTGCGGGCGGGGCCGGTGGAGTAAAGCTGATCCATGCGCAAGCCTTCCGGGGGGTGGGTCGGGCCGAACGGCGGGTTCCGACTGCACCATAGAACAGATTTGAGGGTCGGGCGGAGCGGGTGTGAACGAGCGGAAACGCACTGGCTGTGATTTGAATGCTGCCACGGATGTCACGGAATGAACGTATCAGAGCAGATGGCAGCAGGACATTTTTTCTCTGGCTCTGAATCCGTGTCTGTCCGTGGGATCCGTGGCTGACTTGCACTCCAGCACGAGCCGTATCATTCCCCCGATGCTCCTCGGCCCCTTGTTCCGCTTCGAACTGACGCGACTGGCCCGCCGCGGCACGCACCTGCCGCTGCGAATGGTGCTGGTCGTCCTCCTGTTCGTCGGCCTGCTCTCGTCCTACCTGCAACTGTTCCCGCGGTCGGACGTGTTCGCCCTGCTGTTCGGTGGGTCCGACGCCGCGGAACTCGCCCGCCTGGACAAGTTCGGCGAAACCTTCCTGCTCGCCTTCCTCGTCATTCAGCAGGTGGCCGTGCTGCTGCTCACCCCGGTGTACGCCGG
>JANNDF010000145.1:0-4309 GCA_031387445.1 Planctomycetia bacterium | reverse complement strand
GCGGGCGTCGGCTGTGACTGTGGCCATACAAGACCGAGGCTGTGCCGTGAGCGTCGGCCGGGGGGTATTGTCGCCCGGCCGACGGGTTGCGCGGAATTGAGCACACACACCATCACACCACACCGGTCGGCCGGCGAGCCTTGCCCGTTCGTCGCCGACCGCTCTACCGAGGGCACCCCCCATGTCCACCGCCGCCGCTGCCGCCGCCGCCGAGACCGGGAGCTACGACCGCATCAACGACTACGGGGCCGTCCGCATCTCGCTGGCCAGCCCGCACGACATCCGCAGTTGGAGCTTCGGCGAGGTCAAGAAGCCGGAGACGATCAACTACCGCACCTACCGGCCGGAGAAGGACGGCCTGTTCTGCGAGCGCATCTTCGGGCCGGAAAAGGACTGGGAGTGCACCTGCGGCAAGTACCGCGGGATGAAGTTCAAGGGGATGATCTGCGACAAGTGCGGGGTGAAGGTGACGCACAGCCGCGTCCGCCGCAAGCGGATGGGGCACATCGAGCTGGCCGCCCCGGTCGTCCACATCTGGTTCTTCAAGGCGATGCCGAGTCGCCTGGGCACCCTGCTGGACATGAAGACGAGCAGCCTGGAGAAGATCGTTTACTTCCAGGACTACGTGTCATCGACCCGGGTGAGTTGGGCAAGGGCGACAAGCCGATCCTGAAGGAGCGGCAACTGCTCACCGAGGACGACTACAAAAAGATCCGCGACGAGCACCCCGGCGTCGAGTTCGAAGTGGACATGGGGGCGGAGGCGGTCAAGAAGCTGCTCGAGAAGCTGAACCTCGCCGACCTCGCCTACGAACTGCGGCAGCGGCTGGAGGCCGAACAACTGAAGGGCGAGAAGAAGTCGAAGCAGCGGGAGAAGGAACTGGTCAAGCGGCTGAAGACCGTGCAGGCGCTGCTCGGCAGCAACAACAAGTGCGAGTGGATGGTGCTGGAGTGCATCCCAGTCATCCCGCCGGACCTCCGCCCGCTCGTGCTGCTCGACAGCGGCAACTTCGCCACGTCCGACCTGAACGACCTGTACCGCCGCATCATCAACCGGAACAACCGGCTGAAGAAGCTGGTGGACCTGAACGCGCCGGAGGTCATCATCCGCAACGAGAAGCGGATGCTCCAGCAGAGCGTGGACGCGCTGTTCGACAACAACCGGTGCAAGCGGCCGGTGCTGGGCAGCAGCAACCGCCCGCTCAAGTCGCTCACCGACATGATCAAGGGCAAGCAGGGCCGGTTCCGCGAGAACCTGCTCGGCAAGCGGGTGGACTACTCCGCCCGGTCGGTCATCGTGGTCGGCCCGGAACTGAAGCTGAACCAGTGCGGGCTGCCGAAGAAGATCGCGCTCGAGCTGTACCAGCCGTTCATCATCCGCCGGCTTAAGGAGCTCGGCCACGCCGACACCATCAAGTCGGCCAAGAAGATGCTGGAGCGGAAGGACGAGCAGGTGTGGGACATCCTGGAAGAGGTGACGAAG
This sequence comes from Planctomycetia bacterium, assembly GCA_031387445.1. Classification (GTDB taxonomy): domain Bacteria; phylum Planctomycetota; class Planctomycetia; order Gemmatales; family Gemmataceae; genus JALHQU01. The sequence continues at coordinate 2,827 of JANNDF010000145.1, read as the reverse complement.
AACCACCCGGTCATGCTCAACCGGGCGCCCACCCTGCACCGCATGGGCATCCAGGCGTTCGAGCCGGTGCTCATCGAAGGCAACGCCATCCGCATCCACCCGCTGGTGTGCAAGGGGTTCAACGCCGACTTCGACGGCGACCAGATGGCCGTCCACCTGCCGCTCTCCATCGAGGCGCAGGTGGAGGCGTACACGCTCATGATGAGCACGAACAACGTGTTCAGCCCGGCCAACGGCAACCCGATCATCACCCCGTCGCAAGACATCGTGATGGGCTGCTACTACCTGACCGCCGCCCGCGGTGAGGAGGGCGAGAAGGTGGAGGCCGGCGACGGCATGATCTTCCACAGCCCGGGCGAAGTGTTCCAGGCGCACGCCGAGGGCAAGCTGGGCGTCCACGCCAAGATCCAGGTGCGGCTGCCGATCCAGAAGAAGGTGATCTCCGAGGTGAAGGACGAGCGGGGGGCGACCAAGCCGGGCGAGGTGCCCCGCAAGCCGAACGGGCTGGTCCGCACCACCGTCGGCCGGGTCATCTTCAACGACATCCTGAAAGCGAAGATGGCCTTCTACGACCTGGCCCTGGGCACCAAGTACCTGAGCCGCATCATCGCCGACTGCTACCAGGTGCTCGGCCGCCGCGAGACCATCTCGCTGCTCGACCGCATGAAGGAGATCGGCTTCCGCGAGTCCACCAAGTCGGGCCTCAGCTTCGCCGCGTCCGACCTGCGGACGCCGGAGATCAAGGCGCAGGCGCTGAAAGAGGGCGAGAAGGAAGTGGACAAGCAGCGGAAGTTCTACGAGCGGGGCACGATCACCGAGCAGGAGCGGTACAACAAGACGATCGACGCGTGGAACAAGGCCCGCGAGGTGATCACCCGCGAGCTGATGAAGGAGTTGAAGAACGACCGCCGCAAGGAGAACGGCAAGGACGTGCCGTACCTGAACCCGGTGTACCTGATGGCCCATTCCGGTGCCCGCGGGGGCCAGGAGCAGATCCGGCAACTGGCCGGCCTGCGGGGGCTGATGGCCAAGCCGTCGGGCGAGATCATCGAGACGCCGATCAAGTCGAACTTCCGCGAAGGGCTGAACGTGCTGGAATACTTCTCCAGCACGCACGGGGCCCGCAAGGGGCTGGCCGACACCGCGCTGAAGACGGCCGACTCCGGCTACCTCACCCGCAAGCTGGCCGACGTGGCGCAGAACGTGGTCATCACCCTGATGGACTGCGGCACCACCCAGGGCATCACCAAAGGGGTGATGTACAAGGGCGACGAGGTGGACCGCCCGCTGTTCGACGCCATCCGCGGGCGGGTCAGCCGCAACACCATCCTCAACCCGACCACCCAGGAGGAGATCGTCGAGGAGAACGAGATGGTCTCCCCGGACAAGGCGCGGATGGTGGAGGACGTGGGCATCGACAAGGTGACCGTCCGCAGCCCGATGACCTGCCAGGCCAGCCTGGGCATCTGCCGCCTGTGCTACGGCATGGACCTGGCCACCGGGGCGCTGGTGGAAGAGGGGATGGCGGTCGGCATCATCGCCGCCCAGAGCATCGGCGAGCCGGGCACCCAGCTCACCATGCGGACGTTCCACCTGGGCGGGGTGGCCAGCAGTGCCAACCTGGAGAGCGAGTACAAGGCGAAGAAGGGCGGAATCGTGCAGGTGGAGCGGCTCGACGCGGTGACCAACCACGCCGGGCAGCGGGTGGTGGTGTCCCGCACCGGAGAGCTGTTCGTGCTGCGGGCGTCCGACCGCGAGATCATCGAGAAGTACAGCATCCCGTACGGTGCCGAACTGATGGTGGTGGACGGCCAGGAGGTGCCCGCCAGCACCCCGCTGGTGAAGTGGGACCCGAGCGCCCTGCCCATCTACTGCAACGAAGCCGGCAAGGTGCGGTTCATCGACATGAAGGAGGGGGAGACGCTCCGCAAGGAGAAGGACAACGCCGGCATCACCCGCCTGACGATCATCGAGCACAAGGGCAACCTGCACCCGACGGTGCAGATCGAGGACGGCCGCGGGAACGTGCTGAAGGGGTACGCCATCCCCGAGCGGGCTACCCTGATGGTGGAAGACGGGGCGACGGTGAGCGCCGGCACGCTCATCGCCAAGACGCCGCGTGAAGCCGCCAAGCAGCAGGACATCACCGGCGGTCTGCCGCGGGTGACGGAACTGTTCGAAGCCCGGCGGCCCCGCAACCCGGCGGTCATGGCGGCCGTGTCCGGGATCGTCGAGATGGGTGAGAAGAAGCGGGGCAAGCGGATCGTGCTGGTGACGCCGTGTACGGACGACGGCAAGCCGACCGGCCAACCGAGCCGCGACCACGTGGTGCCGGCCGGTGCCCAACTCCGCGTGCAGCGGGGCGAGTACGTGAAGGCCGGCGACGCCCTGGTGTACGGCCCGCTCGTGCCGCACGACATCCTGGAGATCAGCAAGGCCGAGGCGGTGCAGGAGTACCTGGTTCGTGAGGTGCAGGCGGTGTACCGCGCCCAGCGGGTGGACATCGACGACAAGCACATCGAGATCATCGTCAGCCAGATGCTCCGCAAGGTGAAGGTGACGAACATCGGGGACAACGAGAAGCTGCTGCCGGGGCTGGTGCTCGACCGGTTCGTGTTCGACGAGATCAACCGCAACCTGATCGAGCAGTGCGTGAAGGTGGTGAACCCCGGCGACACGTCGTTCGCCGCCGGCAAGATCGTCACCCGCGAGCAGTTCGAGGAGGAGCGGGCCACCCTCCAGGCGGCCGGCGGGAAGAAGAAACTGCCCACGTTCGTCGCCCCGACGCCGGCCGACTGCGAGGTGCAGTTGCTCGGCATCACCAAGG